>JACMRF010000050.1 GCA_014376575.1 Undibacterium sp. | reverse complement strand
TCCATCCAAGAACTACATAGCTCCTGGACATACATGCCTTCACGCAAATATTTCACCTCAATTTTTTTTAACATATTCCGCCTTTGAGCATCTCTTGCGCGCCTTAAAAAATTGAACACAATTACGTCGAAATTATTACTGATCAGTCTCACATTCAACATAAATTATTCTACAACAGGCAATGCTAGATTTCTCCAAATGTACCAATACAAAATAGAATTTATTAATGAATAAAAAAATAAAACATACCAATGCCAATACGCAGCACTGGCGCGGCTTTCGGAGGACATGCCTTGGAAAGGCGCATGGATAAAGCGTCTTGAACAAGGCTAATTTCTCAAAATTCAACATTCAACAGGGTCAAAATTAAACTCGCTAACCGCGCGTATCCAATCATTCACTTCAACGTGAACCCATCGCTTAGATTGACATTAACTCTATTTAGACAGCAGGTGCATGGGGGGGGGAAAATTCTGCACTGTTTCATTCGCGATGAAGGATAAATTATATGGATGTTCAGAAACGACATGAGGAAAAAAATGTGTTGCGGGGATTTGTTTTAAAAGTTCAGCGACTTTCCCCCAAAGAACCAAGGAAACGGATTGTGCACCGCAAGCATGTTGATGTGAGTTCAAAGACGTGAATATAACTTGTAAAAATACTTGCCACTCTCGTGCGTCTCGAATTGGGGCAACATCGGCACGAAAAACCAATGACGCATTTAAAAGTAAAAAACCATGTTTATCCAAATTTTGCTGCAACTCGGGCAAACTTTGTATGAAACCAGAATCAGCTTCGCGAGCTGCAGATGCGATTGTTGTCATCGCTGCCCCGGTAGTATGATTTACATCAAGTCGTCCATCTGCCACCAATAACATTTTGATAAAGTTACGTAATGATGTGGCACGATTTACTTTCTTTGATAACCCGCCTTGAGGCTCAGTTGACCATAAATTATTCACCGCACCATCCATAAAACAAAATCCGGTCGCACTATCGTCACGGGGATAAGGCCCCTCACCAACGAGCACTTACTTAACTCGATCCAAAGGAATAGAAAAAACTGCGAATAAACGCCCTGCCGTAGGCAAAAACTTTCCATCAATCAAACCAGGGAGATAGTGAGGATTCGCAGCATGTATAGCCAACAAACCTTCAATGACCGGCAATCTCCATGAAGGGTGCGCTAATTTTAGAGCGTTGTGAATTACGATCGGAAACTGGCGTTCAATTGCATCAATACTTACATTCATTTAACGCAAATTTTCTGTTGCGGAAGTTGGCGGCACTGGTGCTGGCAACACAGGACTCATGAAAGCACCGGGAACGTTATTTGGCGCGCGTTGAATGGGAGGTGGGGTGTAGACTTGATTTACTTGATTTACTTGATTTACTTGATTCACCTGATTAACAGGTATTGAGGCAGATGTCTGCGGTAAGTCCACTCTTTTGATTACGCCAGCTTCAGAAATTAGAATGAAAGTATCACGCACCTCCTGCAAGATAACCCCGGGGGACAATTCTTTTCCAAGTCCAATTGTTTGGGCTGGCTTTCCGTCAGCGCTTAAGATAGCTGCGCTGTCATGCAAGGTGCCGGCAGCGACAACGCCCTTTAACTGGTAATTGCTCGCTGCCACTTCTATCTGAGGGTTACGGCCAAAAACAGCGCCCCATTGGCCGACACCTGGTTCAAATGTAGCGAAGTTTATAGGCGCAGCGACAGACCGTACTTTCGGCTTAAACACCTGCATCCCCCAATAACTGAGGGACATACAAAGTAAAATAAACATAACAAAACTCATTAACAAAGGCAAACGCTTCATTTCATTCCTTGCTTACGCCGAGGTTCATGGCTAACTAGCGAACCAACTGGTTAATTTCAATAATCGGCATGAGAACTGCCAACACAATCAGTAATACCACGACACCCATTGCCAATATTAATGCGGGCTCAAGCAAGCCAGCAATGGTCAGGGCGCGCCGCTCAAGATCTTGTTCTTGCGCATTAGATGCGCGCTCTAACATTGCTGGTAATTCGCCTGTCACCTCACCTGCTCGGATCATGTGAATCAACATCGGTGGAAAATGTTTGTGAGCAGATAAAGCCCTCGCCAACCCAACACCTTCGCGTACGCTCGCTGTCGCTTCTTCAACCTGCGCTCGCATTGCCACATTCGACAGCGTCTCGCGACTGGTTTGCAATGCACGTAAAATAGGCACACCAGAACCGGTGGTAATGGCCAAAGTACTAGCGAAGCGTGCAGTGTTCAAGCTACGCTCAAATTTACCATAGAGCGGCGCAGTCAGTAGCCAGGTGTGCCAACGCATTTTAATATCCGGGTTCTTCAAGGCGTAACGCCAACTCATAAAACCGGCAATAACGATCAATGCAACCAGCCAACCGTATTGCCGGACAAAATCGGAAATGGCTAACATCATGACTGTCAACAATGGTAATTTTTGTTTGGTGTTGGCGAAAACCGAAACAATCTGCGGCACTACATAGGTGAGCAAAAAAATGACGATTGAAAATGCTACCACAGTCACAATTGCGGGGTAGGTAAACGCCAATTTGACCTTTTGCACCAGTGCATTGCGTCGCTCAATGTAATCGGCCAAACGTGATAAGACGCGCGACAAATGACCAATTTGCTCACCCGAAGCAACCAAGGCACAATAAATGTCCGCAAAATCGTTCGGATGCTGTTTAAGCGCATCAGACATCGCAGCGCCGCCCATAACTTCAGAACGGATAGAGGCGATCAAATCGCGTATATACACACGTTCAGACTGTTCCAATAATGCAGAAAGCGACTGCTCCAGAGGCAATCCGGCCTCTAGCAAACTTGCCAACTGGCGCGTGAACAAGGCGGACTCTACCGTAGTGAGATGTTCGCCAAACAGATTGCGCCGTTTTTTACCGTCGGCATTCATTTGATTAACGATTAACTCTACTGTCACAGGTACGCAACCCTGCGACCGCAAATCAGCCCGCGCCGCACGTGCGCTATCGGCGGTGACGACACCTTTTTTGTTTTTACCGCTGTCGTCAACGGCTTCATATCGAAATGCTGGCACTGTTTTGGACTCTCTGTTTTCTAAACTGCTACTGAGCTGCTGTCTCGTTATTCTTGTTCACTCTTCGGTTACGTTTTAGCTACTCTTTAGTGACTCGCAAGATTTCTTCTTTAGTGGTAACACCGGCATTTAACCATCGTTCGCCATCTTCGCGCATGGTTTTCATGCCATCGCGCTGGGCTGCAGAACGAATCTCTGCTTCAGCGGCCTGATGATGAATTTGTGAGCGTATCGCTTCAGT
>JACMRF010000049.1 GCA_014376575.1 Undibacterium sp. | reverse complement strand
CATAGAGCCAAAAGCCGTTATGTTCTTTTGAAGCGCCATCGTAAAAGACAGCTGTCCAAGTCCAAAGCCAGGCATTCTTTGCGCACCCAATTGTCGAGGAAGCCACAGCAGAAACTCAGCTGTTGGGCATGACAGCAAGGGAACCGGACGCTGGTGATTCAATGTATTTAACACGATCCGGGTGGTCGCCAGAGTGCCGGCGGCCAGAATGACTCGACTGGCAGTAATGAATTGTTGCTTGTTATCTTTCATGTTGGTGCCACCAACGCGCCAAATGTCATCGCTACGCGTCAAGGCATCCACAACAAAGCCGGAAAATTCGCGGAAATTCTCATGCTTCCGCAGTGCTGGCAGATCGTCTATCGCAGAATACAGCGACCGCCGCTGACACCCCCATAGGCAGTTACCCGACAAATTACAGGCTTGTCGCCCCGCCATGTCCTGACTCAGGGCGGCAACCCTTGACCGGCCCAGCCTGAAACCTTGCGCATGCAGTTTCTTTCTCTGCCCCTCGTACCGCTGCGACATGCTTGTGTGCAATGCATCCATGGGTATAGGCGGCTGTAAAAAGTTATCCAGGCCAAAGTAGCCAGACAAGTCGTCGTCAGCGCGGCCGCTGATACCCATGCGTCGGCTAACCGTGGCATAAGACAACTCCAGCTCAGCGGCAGGAAACGGGAACGCAGCCAGTTCGCTCGCCGAAAAGTGCGCCACCCCACAACCCCATGAATTGGAGAGACCACCGGTTGCCAGCGAACCGACCGTGATGAAATCTTGGCCAACTATTTTGTTGCTACGCTCAAACCCTTCAAATGCATAGGCATGCGGTGGTGCGCGCAATTTTGGCGACACCGCATCGCGCATATTCAGCGCGTGAAAATTCTCGCCCACCATCCACTTCCATTGCTCGGGCTCATTGGCACGTGCCGACAAAAATTCTGCCGTTGGTGGCTCGATACCAGGCTTTTGACCACCATCGACCATGAGGACGCGCAGCCCAGCCTCAACAAGCGGAAATGCCGCTGACACACCTGCCGGGCCGCTGCCAACGATGATGACGTCGAAATCCGGGGTCATAAAACGCCTTTTGTACGGGATAAAGTCAGGCGAACTAATGGGAGCATAAGCACTCGTAACAGGCGCCACAACACCTCGTTCGCAACTGCATTCGTGATTGCGATCAAACTGCCCAGTGCGCCACGTTGACGCTCTAACCTTTTTCCGACACCGAGAAAACGATCAGACCCCAATGGAGTGGCCTCAGCCAACAAAGTCGCAGCATCTAACCGCCATTCATAGTCGGCACCCACCATAGCATCAGCCCACGCAGACACGTCAAGCATAGACAAAGCAACTGGATAGTTCATCAACCATTGAGGTAATCCCACTGCTAGCCCACCGCGCACCCGTTCAATGACGCGAACATAACGGCGCAACAACGCGCTGCCGGGTGCAACTTTCAATACATACGTTAGCAAGGCAGTACCTTCTTGCAGCACACATCGTCTTCGGTCATCACCAGATGGATGCATACCCGAGCGTAAGGGGCGCAGCATCAGCCCAAGTTGCTTCAAATCAGCTGCGGTGGCCATGACAGGCAAATCAAAAAGTGAACGCAAGCGCTCCAACCCCAGCTTAGTTCGCAGTTTTTTACCCAGAGCGTAGATGAAAACAACGGGGAGTGGTATAAAGCCGCGCCAGCAACGAAGCCGCGACTGGGCCATCTCACCCATAAATTGAGCGAAAGAAACCGGCTCAGACGCAGCTAGACAGTACACAGTGGGCGGAACATCACCTCGCTCGATAATGCGCAGCAACCCCTCAGCGAGATCGTCGACATGAATTGGCTGAACCCGTGGGGCAGGCATGAACGCGGGAAGCAGCAGTAATTGCCTGACGGTCAGCGCCAACGTGCCAAACAAGCCCCGTAGCGGACCTCCATAGACCTGGCCGGGTCGCACCACCCAGCCGCCAGAAGACAATACTGCTTGCTCAATGCGCCATTTGGTTCGGCCATAAGCTGTGGGCGCATCCGCCCTTGCTGTTTGACTGGATACAAAAATAAATTTGGCACCTGCTACCTTTGCTGATTGAATTAATTTTTTAGCGGCGGTTACTCCGTGCTGCTCATCAAAGTCATGTGTGTGTTGGGTGTTAGCCGCAAGATGCATGACTGCATCAGTCCCGATAGGTAATACGATCGATTTGGCAGATGCCAAATCAAAAAATAGCCAAGGGTTATGGGAAAACGAAGGTCGTTGACGGGACGCTATTACAACGTCGTGTCCACGCGTCAATACCAAAGATGTCAGGCGTGTACCAATATAACCTGTGACGCCAGTAATAACAATCTTCATACAACACATTTATTATGTGGAAATAAAAAATAGAAGCGGTCGCTCGAAACGTAATTATTAAAAATTGCACGTGAAAATTTCATAGGTAAGCGCTTAGCGGATGATTGCCAAATTATATTTTTGCTTTTACAAATGTAAACCTTGACGTTATCCAAAACATCAATATAAAAAGGGAAATATCCGATATTACTTTTGCATAAATAGGATTTGAAATTATTAGCATAATACCATAAAGCAATATTGAAGAAGTTGGAGTGTAAAACAAGGCTAAACCGAAATAACGAATGGCATCTTTTCCCATACCATTACGCACCTTGATTAAGTACGTAAAATAGCGATGGGAAAAAAAACCAAAAATGGCGGCGACTACCTTAATAAGTGTATTAGCCCAGAAAGGTGAGTATCCAATATTCAATAAAAGAATAAATCCGCCAAAGTCAATACCATAGGCGATTCCTGCAACTAAGGCATATCTGAGGAATTTCATGCTCATTAATTACCCATACTCATTTAAACTGAAGGTAAAAATAGTTTTCATTTGGGTTCATCTTGCCTGTTTCTTATTTTTTTAGCTGGCACACCAACGTAAACAGCATACTCTTCAGTATCTTTTGTGACGACGGCGTTAGCACCTATAACAGACCCTTTTGCCAAGGTGATGCCCGGCATGATGACTGCGCCTGCACCTATCCATACATCATCAAGTATCACGATTTTCTTGGGTGTTACGACACGTGAGAATATGGGAGGGGACACGCCATCAATGGGGTGCTCGCCGGAGGAAATTGTGACATTGCTGCCTATTAATACATTATTTCCAAATTCAATACCACCCACACCATTTATATAAGTACCGGTATTGATGCCAAGATGTGTCCCAGCAACTATTCTTTCGGAATGAATGATAGTGACACGGGGTTGGAGCCAAGGAAATCCATCTATTTTTTTGAAAAAAAATTTACTAGCAGTGGCTCGCAAAAAAACGCCAAAAACAGTTGGAACGACTGACAACAACCCCATGATTAAAGATTCAAACTCCAATCTAATGATCAGGGAAAGAGAATAATGGTGAGCCTTACCCATCAGGAACCTTAAATACTCCATATCTAACTTAAATTATTTGAATATCGACTTTTGTAAGCCGACATATTATTAGATAGAATGCGCGAATGGCGCACACGTCTTGGAATATTCGCAATATCGAACCCCAGAAAAGCCAACACCAACTGCGTCCCCATCAATATAGGCAATGCTGCCAACATGACCGTACCAGCGGGTGTTGCAACACCGACATGAGCAGATTCAAACCAATGGTACAAACCAAAACCTGTACCAGTAAGAAGCAACACCAAGCCAACTGGCAGCTCTATGGATGCCAAAGACAGATCGCGAAGATAATAGTTATAAAAAATTCTCTTCAAGAAATTTCGACTATGTTTTAAGAGAAACTCACCCATGATTCTCGAAATGCGCAAGTTGCTCACTTCGTCGCTGTACTTGGCATCCATGGGAACATCAACCACTACTGCGCGCAATATATTTAGTCGAAATAACATATCGGTTTCGAAAAAATAACGTTGGCTTATTTTTTTAAATGGTAAATGGCACGCAATGTCGGCATGGATCGCCGTGTATCCATTGGTAGGATCAAACAGATCCCAATATCCAGATGAAAATTTAGTCATAAATGACAGCACGGCATTGCCAAATAAGCGCATCCCTGGCATAGCACGAATTTCTTCAAGATCGAAAAAGCGGTTTCCCTTGGTGTAGTCCGCCTCTCCTGCCAAGATGGGTTCAACGAAGCTGGAAATAAGGCTTGGGTCCATCTGCCCGTCACCATCAACTTTGACGATGATTTTTGCCCCATCAAAAATTGCAGCACGGTAGCCGGTCATTACGGCGCCCCCAACACCTAGGTTAGCTTCGTGACGCAGCACAATAACGCGCTGATCCATGCAGTTTTCTTCAACGTAGTTACCTGATCCATCAGGACACTTGTCGTCAACCACATAGATACGCCATACCTCGGGGCCAATCTCAGAGATTACGCCCAAGATATGCTTGACAACCCGATAGCTCGGAATAACAACAGCAATTTTCCGATTGTCTTTAATATACGAATATGTCATACGATTTCTCTAAAAAACATCCAACTTTTATTGAGCACTGAAATCCTTGGTGAACACAATTACTCATTTGAAACAGATTCTTGTAAGTCTCCTGAAAATCAACACAATGTACAACCTCTTTAGAAGAAAAGTTTTCGAAAATTCACATCAAAACCAGTAATTAGTTTACTATTTGTATTGATAGCTAATCTCAGAAAAGCCGAGTTGCAACTGCGATGAATCAAAGGCTTTCGAAAAAATAAAATCAATATTAAGAACATCAGAATTTCTCAGCAAGGATGCTGGCACGTTAAAACTGAGTTCTTTCTGTTCCTGCTGTGGATGCAAAGCTATTTCTTCAATAACTTTACCGTTTACACTAATTTCTACGTTGATGTCATCCGTTCTGTTTTTTGGAGCGTAGGGCATAGCAAGCGCTCTGATATGAACAGGACTTTCAATAGCACGATTCACAAGATGCGCAGTTATTCGTGCTGACTCTCCATATGCCCATGCACCCCAGGATTCAGGTTCACGCCAACCAATCAGCAATAGGTCTTTAACATTTTTATTATTAAGTTTTACAGTTTCATTTGAAATTACAAATGTTGTGTCTACTTTCCATAACTGAGCAGTTCCCTGCTGTCTCTGCATTCGGGCAAATGTGCCAATTGATTGAGTGAACGGCGTCGACACAGATTTCACAATTTCAGCGTCAATAATAATGTGAGTAATACCAAATCTTCTTATGGCCTGAATTGCTTCAGCTTCATTTTTTATGTTATCAAAAGCCCCGCGAATTAAAGGTGAAGACCAATGATAGATAAACGCCACTCCATCTAAACCAGCACTATAAGGTCGATGGAGATAAAGAACTCTAGCTGCGGCACCGTATTCTAAATTGATCGTTTCATTTAATGATTTTTCAAAATAGTCTATGAATTTTCTTGCATCTACTGGCGACAATGTCTTTAAATCAAAGCCATAGTACATGTTAAGTGACTTAACATTTATTAAATTTATAATAATTGCAAAAATTGAAGTAATAACAATAATAGATCTAACAAGGCCATCAGTGCGTACTCTATGAAGGAAGCTAGCCAGCAATATCGTATATACTGGGAATATAGGATAAAGATAACGCACATAGCGCACTTGAAAAAAAATTAAAATAAAACAAACAACGATAGCCAACCCATATTGAAGAACCGCGATATTTTTACGGCGCAGGAATAGCTCAACTGCCACTGGAATCAAAAACAAGGCGTGTTGAACACCGAAAGTCCAGTTTCCACCTTCCATAAATTTCGAAGTGTTAGCGGCCATCTTGAACACAGCATCCCAGCCAAGCGGCGCATTCCAACGCAAATCCTGGAAACGCTCTACAGGGAAGTTTTCAGACTTGAAGATGTCGTTATAGAGGGGGAGAACTGGGTTTCCGGTCTTGACGTAAGAGACCAAGTAAGGGATAGCGCCGATTGCCAAAATGGGCATCAAAGTCCAAATGTATCGTATAAAATTCCGCCCAGTTAAGCGTCTCCAGATCGCGGCTCTATTTAGTAAAAAGCGCAAAACATAAACTGTAGCTATTACTGGCATGATGACTAAACCAGTGATTTTGGTTGCCATCGCTGCTGAGCAAAGCAGAAGAGTTACAAATACTCCACGTGGGGTAAAGATCGCAGAGGAATTTACAGCTGCGATGATCGCCGCTGTTACGAATAACCCAAATACTGCGTCGTCAAACAACACAAAAGCGCACCAAAAGGCTACTGGAGTCGAGAGAAAGAGCGCTATGGACACCGACGTGCTTGAGGTGCTAAACGCTAGTCGCACAGACTCTCTGTACACCAGCAGAGATGTCACAATCAAAGTGAACCAGTTGAACAACCTGGCTCCAGCCTCCGCTCCGAGTAGATAGTGGGCTGCCTGCAACCATGCGGCCCCTTTCGGCCAATCCGCCCATGCATATCGCTCAGTAGCAAAGGACCACATTCCACTGACCTGCATCTGGTGGGCCATACCGAGATTCAAGATCAATGCATCTGAATGTGTCTCAGGCATTGCAACATATACCAACATGCTCAGCGCCACGCCAACAGGTAGCACGAAGGCGGTAATGTTGGCCTCAAAGGGTTTGCGAAGCCACTCAAATATATCAGCCGATAAACCCGTCGTTTCTCGGTGGAGTAGGATAAGTAAAGCAAAGGAAGCGAGAGTGAATAAACCCTGAGTGTTGATGGGAAAATGGGCCGTTACCTGTAATATTCCTATCAAAATTGAGTAGCCTACTGCTAGATGCATTGCAATATCTGATTTTGCGAACCACTGGGACCCAAAAGTTACCCGTCTGCCAATGACGGCTGCCGTGAATGCAAGCAGAGCTACCGAGGTCACCGATGCAATATTAAATTGAATCAGTACGGCCAAGATGATAATTAATATCGGAAAACCAATCGTCGCTTTAAAAATTTTACATAAATACTGCAAAAAATAAAGAAACAAGAATATGCCAAATAAACGGAATAATTCGCCGCTTCCCCAGCGATGCAGTACCAACAGCGGTGAATCGTTTGCAGAACTATAGAGTAGAGCAATAGAAAACAAAATCGCAACGATGTAAACTACGATAAAGTGCCGCATTGTTAGTCTGAACTTGTTGCTGGATAATTGCCAAGAAATCATTATTTATGTTTGAAATATGTCGGTTGATGCCAGCCAACTCGTTGTGGATGAATTCAAATGTACCGACTGGATAATATCGGCCCAGTATCAATTTGGCCGCAGCTTTGCGCTCATCTTCCTCGGTCGTCCATGGTTTTATTTGACGTGTATATCCTGCTCAACAAATGTCTGAGTGTTGGTGTGAAATTTCAGTTGTTTTAAATTCGTATAATAAATGATGCCAATTGGTTAGAATATTTAAAAGTATTGTTTATTCTGTGCAATTTTAATTATTTCCATTAATATGCGAGACCCTGAAATGTTTCCCTTACTTTTTGCTTGAAAGATGAGCTAGAGAATCTTGTGATTGATACTTGGGCCTTTATACCGATTTCGGATAAAACTTTTGGATCGGCATTGGTCAAGAACTTCATTTGCTGTGCAAGCATCTCGTAGCTAGAGAATCGAAACCCGATCTCTGTTGAATTCACGATTTCCTTCTGGCCCGCCGCATCAAACACAACTGGCACGCAACCACAAGCCATGGCTTCGCAAGTCGTCATTCCAAAGTGCTCGAAGCGTTCAGGATATTGTTCGACTTGCTCGCCCCACCCCGCTGCATGCCAGTAAATCGATGCACGACGATAGTAAGTAAGAAGTTCCGTAAAAGGAAGGTCTGGCTTGATATCGATCGGTTGCCCTGCGCATAGCGCCTGTAATTTATCGAAATACTCAATATGTTTCTGATGCTCAAGGTGCCTGGCGCCTACCAATACCAGACGCCATTCTCCTGAAATATATCCCTCTCGACGCATCCTTATAAAGGCTGATGCAATTTCATGGTGTTTCTTATTGTGCCCAGCAGCAAAGAAACGTCCCACCGAGAGAATTATTTTCTCTTTTGAGGTAGATCTGTCTGCACTAAACACATTCGTATCAATCGGCGGTTGCAACTCGATTGATGGCAGATTCCACCGTCTACCAATCCATTCCGATGTGAACTTCGAAATTGAAATAATCCTGTCGTATTTAGATAGCGATGCCAGTGGATTATTTTTTTTACTCTGACGAAAAGATTCCATTTGGTTATCAACCCATGAAATTCTTCGCGTATCAATACAGGCGCCAAGTTGTCGAGAATCGGTTGAAATCCCGGAATCTAACGGTACCATGGGCCCGCTCACAATGGAGAGTGTGATTACCTCAGCCGGTGTCGACTTGCATTCGATGCACAAGCTTGTGCCGTCGATTCGCCATGGCAATTCTCTGCCACTCACCTTGACGCTTTTAATTCCGTTGTGCGCAGTAGGCCACAACGGAATCCGAAGTAAGTGAGATGACAGACCCGCCACCGTCAAGACGGCATTTGTACCCAGCCATGATCGCCCATCTGGCTCTACTTGGAAAACTCCAACGACGGGCGTAATAACCACCCCTTGCGTGCAATTGAATTTTAAAACACCACCCTTACTTCGTTCCAGAAACTCCTTGATTCGATGAAGCACTCGTGAACGAATTATTGCGAGGCTATCAATCCTGTGGGGGAAATAGCATATCAACGCAGACTGGGGCGAGTGCGGCATTATTGATGATGAGTAGGTGCTATTGATGAAGAGATCGTAATGAGCCGACAAAGGGGATAGACTGGAACACGGTTCGTTCGGCCATTGTTTAGTTGAGCATCGCGATAAATCGAGGCGCAGACGTGACTCTATGCGAGCCCAATCAACGGGTTCAATAGAAATGAGTTCTACTTCATGATCCTCCGACAAGACTTCTGCCACAGACCCGGTGTAGTTTTCTCCCCCTCCGCATGTATTCCAGTATCTGTTGTAAATGCCGATTTTCATTATTTTTACCTTTTCTTCCAAAGCGCTAGCATCCGCCGGGTCAATATCCCAGGCGCCAACACAAAAGCATCTGCAAGAGCCCTGAACTCAATCTCCACCGCAGACATAGTTTGTAACTTTTTGGTTGATCGCTTTCGCCACATACCAAGACCGCCGACGCGCAAAGAACGCCCCAATGCAAGCAAGAGCCGCATTGTTAAAACGAGCATCTGTGGGACCCGTGCATTTTTGAAACCATTTAATCGATAGTTTCGAGTCACGTGGTAGCGAAAACTCGGTGACCACTCACCGCTACTTCCTGCATGAATGTGGCGAACAACTGAGCGCGGCTCAAAGACAATGAGTAGCCCCTTTCTACGCATACGCCATGAAAGATCGACATCCTCGTAGTACATGAAAAATCTCTCGTCAAACCCGCCCAAGTTGAGGAAGAGATTGCGAGGAATCAGAACGCTGCACCCACAGAAGGCATCAAGGTCTGACAAAGCATCAAATTGCCCATGATCTGGCTGATTGATGCCGATATCTGCGGCGTTGCCGTATTTGTCGAGTCGACTGCCCGCGTTATTGATTACCCAATTTGCGGAATCCAGCAGGCTTGTCGGAATTTCAATCTTAAGCTCGGTAAACACATCAGTGACATGGTACGAGCCTAGATCGAGGCCTTCACACTCTACTCGCAGTTCCGTACCACTGGGCTTCCCACCAGTTGTCACTACAACGCGGAGTATCGAAACAGAACCTGAAATAATCTCTTCTATCGGAAGCATCAGGACGGCAGGCCCGGATGTCCAGCGCACGTTTCTTTCCTCCGGCCACTGCTCTTCATTATGGAAGCCTAAGACGGCTATTGGTTTTACATAAGCAACACCCACAACCCCCGTCTTCGAAAAATCAAATGCTACGCCTAAAGAGCGTTCATCAGTGCCACCCGGCGTGAACAGCTCAGAGCTAAATTTAAATGACAGAAATTTATTGAAAAATCTTATTTTTGGAGATACTGCTCCAATTTTTTCACCATTGACTGTGCGATTAATCCATGTTCCAACTAAATGAGAAAGCCAAGTCGATTCGACCACAGTATCATTATTAATCAAAGCGATAAGCGGATATTTGGCAGACAAAACGCCAATATTATTTCCACCCGCAAAGCCAAGATTTCGTTCACCTTGAACAATTTTTACGTATGGAAAATATTCTTTTAGATATTCGACTGACCCATCACTAGAGCAATTATCTACAACAATAATTTCTTCAGGTTGTAAAGTTTGCCTTGAAAGGCTATCAAGCAATTCTTTGAGAAACTTCTTGCCATTGAAATTGACAGTTACAACGCTTACCTTGGTGGCCGGATTGTCTGATAAATCATAGATACATCCATGCTTTTCGATCAACATTAAATCACGTTCAGCAGAGATACGGGCAATCTCCAGTTGGTAGTCTTGTGAGCACTGGTCCAGACGTTCTCTCCACGCTAAATCTTTATCCCTTAGCATTAAATCACGTTCAGCAGCAATACGGGCAATCTCTAATTGGTAGTCTTGTGAGCACTGATTCAAGCGTACTGTCCACGCGACATCTTTATCTTTGAGCATTGACTCACGTTCGGCTACAGCGTTAGCAGCATGCAGCTTTAATTCGCTCAACTCAAAGCGATCCAATTGCCGCGAACCCAGCGCAGCAAAGTAATCTATCAATATTTTCTTTTCTTGTACGTTGGGCTGAAGCCATTCAAGCTTCTTTTCATCCGTTGCATTGTTTAGTTTCAAAACACCAAGCCCGTGTGAATGTAAAAACTCTAGATTACTCGGATAACGTACTTGCAGCTCTTCCCAGAGTTTCCAAACTCCAAAATTTCGTTCGTGGACATTAGTATCGTGAAACATAACGACAGCACCCGGTGCCAATTTTGGCAGCCAAGTTTCAAAATCATGACGAACCGCTTCGTAGGTGTGTAACCCGTCAATGTGCAATAGTTCTACGGATTCGTCTTCAAAATAGCTCGCGGCATCATCAAAAGTCATCCGCAACAGTCGAGAAAATCCGGCATATTTTTCGTGATTATTTGCATTAACTTCAGTGAATATATCGTCATTATATTGACCGGCATGTTCGTCACCCTGCCATGTATCAACTGCATAACATTTTGTCGAAAGGTTTGCTTCGACTACTGCTTGGCAAAATGAGAAGTAGGAATTCCCCGTATGTGTACCAAGTTCAACGAATATTTTTGGTGCTATCTCTTGAATTATCCAGCATGAAAATGGCATATGCCCGACCCATGCATTCGGAGCATGGAGGCTACTTGGAGTAAACGACGCAGCTTTAATTAAATTATTTTTTATCATCTCATTGCTTCTAAGGTTTGAAGATTTACCTCTAACATTGGAATGCCAATCAGACCGGATGCAACACTGCTCGATTCTGATTTAAACAATACAGCATCATGTATCCAGTGATGCTGTTCGTGTATTTCTTGGGTACCGTTGGCGACGGCAATCGTGATGCTGTATTCGCCAGAGGGCAGCAACGGCATATAAAAAACAAAGTCGGCTTGGAGTTCACATCCGGCTTGGCAATGAATAAACTTCTCCTTGTAGGATAGGAATGTGTTGTCTCCAAATAAAGTTTGTCCCAAATGATCTTTGACATAAAAACCGACGATAGGAGCGTCGAGATATTCAGTCGCATGGACCATTACCCTCAGCATTACTTTTTCACCACCGACAATCCAGGTCAGCAGATGATCATCTTCATCCAGCAGATGAACATCGTGAATTTTCGCGCCGCCTTTGCCAAAAGATGCTGCGTCTGGGTCGAACTTGAATATTTGCAAATCATTACGCAAATTGCTGCTGTTAATGAACTCCAGCCGTTGATCCTTAATTGAAAGTGAATCGTCGGGCGTCTTGAATGCTCTAAGTTTGGTTGTGCTGCTTGCACCTTGCTGTGCTTCGTAAAACGCTTCAAGGTAAAGTTCACAGACGTACTTTGGCAAGCCTTCCTGTATTGCCTGCCCCTTTTCAAGCCAAACAGCGTAGCTACATAAATTCTTAATGCTACCTGTGTCATGACTCACAAACAACACGGTGCCTGTTTTCATAAAGTTTCGCAAAAAACGCATGCACTTTTGGGTAAAGAACGCGTCTCCTACCGCCAGCGCTTCATCCACCACCAAGATGTCTGCATCCACATGTGCGATGACGGCAAAAGCCAGCCGCACCATCATGCCGCTTGAATAGGTTTTGACCGGTTGCTCGATGAAGTCGCCAATGTCGGCGAAGGCAACGATGTCGTTGAAGCGCGCGTCGATTTCGTCGTTACTCAAACCCAGCACAGAGGCGTTCATGTACACGTTCTCGCGCCCACTAAAGTCGGGGTTAAAGCCAGAGCCAAGCTCCAGCAGCGCCGCGATGCGGCCATTGGTTTGAATGCTGCCACTGGTGGGATTGAGCGTGCCGCAGATCATTTGCAACAGCGTCGATTTACCACTGCCATTGCGCCCGATGATGCCGACGGTTTCGCCTTTTTTAATTTCAAACGAAACGTCTTTCAGGGCCCAGAATTCACGAAAGTATTGTTTGGGTGTTTGCCCTAGCAGGCCTTGCATGCGAGGCATGACGAACTGTTTGAGCCGGTCGCGCGGGGTGTCGTAGATCTGGTAGCACTTGCTGAGGTTTTGGACATGAATGGCTATATTGTCCGTAGCGGCCCTCACCCCTAACCCTTCTCCCGGAGGTAGAGGGGAAAGATTGTTTTTGTTAGAGGACATCGGCAAACCCCTTTCTGGTTTTCTGAAACCAGGCATAGCCTGCCCAGGCCACGGCAGTTGCTGCCAAGGTGTAAATGCCCAAGCCAAGCCAGTTTGGCATATGCCCCCAGATCAGCACTTCACGCGCCTGCTCGATGATGAAGGTGAGCGGTTGAGCCATGATGAATGGCCGGAAACTTTCCGGCACGGCGGTAACTGGATAAAACACGGGGGAAAGGAACATCAACACGGTGGTAATGATGACGATGGTTTGTCCGACGTCGCGCAAAAATACGCCCAGGGATGCCAGCACCCAGGCAAGACCCGTGGAAAGGATAACGATCGGCAGCAGCACCAAGGGAATGAAAACCACTGTCCAGTGCAGGCAGCCGTTAAAGATTACAAATGCGGCCAGCAGCACGCCAAGACTGATCAGGCTATGGAACAAGGTGGCACCCATGGCAACCACTGGCAGTATTTCAATCGGGAATACGACTTTCTTGACGTAATTGATGTTGGAAAGAATCAGTCCAGGGGCGCGGTTAAGGACCTCGCTAAACAAATTAAGTACGATCATGCCGACAAAGAGGAGCAAGGCAAATTGTGTTTTGCTTTCATCTCCCCCTGGCCAGCGCGATTTGAATATCTCGGAGAAAACGAAGGTGTACACCACCAGCATGAACACAGGGTTGAAGAACGACCAGGCCAGGCCCATGGCCGAGCCTTTGTAGCGGCCTACAACTTCGCCCTTGGTCATTTGCACAATAAGCTGCTGGTTGCGCCACAGGCTGCGGGCTAACGATACCAAGGAGGTGGGGTGTGCTGCATGCGGGTTCATACGGGCAATACCTTGGATAACAAAAGAAAAAAGCCCGGTGGGTTATCAAACATACGGGGCTTTAGGGGGGGGGGGCAGCATCTGGTCTTTTTGGAAGCGATGAACTCATTTCGATGCGATTTCTTTCAAATGGGGATATTTTGATAATGTGTACAACTAATGCGTTTGCTGCGTTTTAGCTTACGCCTAGATGCTTTTTGATATTTAGGTAAATGAGACCCATACGGCACGCTGATTGGTAATGCTTGGTGCCGACGGTAGTGCTGCAGGATGTGCCAAGTGGCCCTTGTTCCTTTTTGCACGCCATTGATGTTTCTCAATTTGGCGGAAGCGGTGAGATTCGAACTCACGGATAGTTTCCCATCGCCGGTTTTCAAGACCGGTGCAATCGGCCACTCTGCCACGCTTCCTTGATTTGAATTCTAACCCCAGTATTTATACCTAGGTTACAAGTCGTACACAATTTAGAGGATGTCTAAAACACACGTATCGCCCAATGCGTCGCGCCATACCCGCACACGGCTCACAGGGGGACGCACGTCGGTCAACTGTGTTGCGATAAAGGTGCATAGGTTCTCCAGCGTAGGGGTGCCCAAGTCGGGCACTTCGTCCAGCAGATGGTGGTCCAGCTGTTCGCGTACGGCTTCCAGGCGCAGGCGTAGAAAGCCCAGATCCAGCACCATGCCGTTAGCTGGGTCGCGCGGGCCGCTTACGCTGACCTCGGCGTGGTAGGTGTGGCCGTGGATGCGGCGGCTGCTTGCGGCTTCGATCTCGCGTTGCAAGGTGTGGGCTGCGTCAAAGTAAAAGCATTGGCTGATGGTGAACTGCATGGATGTGCCGATTATTTAGCGGATCTGGGT
>JACMRF010000048.1 GCA_014376575.1 Undibacterium sp. | reverse complement strand
TGCCCTGATAAACCAGATTACTATTAAATCAATAGCAATCTATGCCCGAAATTTCTGGGCAGAGAGCTTATTTGATGGGTAAAAACCGCAAGTATGGCCGGTTTTACATATTCCGCCGGTACTGCCCACCTACTTCAAACAGCGCATTGGTAATCTGCCCGAGGGAGCAAACGCGCACCGCGTCCATCAGCACCTCAAACACGTTGGCGTTGTCAATCACCGCTTTTTGCAGGCGTTTGAGCATGGCGGGGGACTCGCTGGCGTGCAGGGCGTGGAATTCATCGAGCCGCCTGAGCTGGCTCTGCTTTTCTTCTTCGGTCGAACGGGCCAGTTCCAGCTTGTCTTGCACGGCATCGCCATGCGGGTTGCGGAAGGTGTTGACGCCAATGATGGGCAGCTCGCCAGTGTGTTTGAGCATTTCATAATGCATTGATTCGTCTTGAATCCGCCCTCGCTGGTAGCCGGTTTCCATGGCGCCCAGTACGCCGCCGCGCTCGGCGATGCGTTCAAACTCCTGCAGCACCGCTTCTTCAAGCAGCTCGGTCAACTCCTCAATGATGAAAGCACCCTGGGTTGGGTTTTCGTTTTTGGCCAGGCCCCATTCGCGGTTGATGATGAGCTGGATCGCCATCGCACGGCGCACGGATTCTTCAGTCGGTGTGGTGATGGCTTCGTCAAACGCCTTGGTGTGCAGGCTGTTGCAATTGTCGTAAATCGCAATCAGCGCCTGCAGCGTGGTGCGGATGTCGTTGAACTGGATTTCTTGCGCGTGCAAAGAGCGGCCGCTGGTCTGGATGTGGTACTTGAGTTTCTGGCTGCGCTCGTTGGCGCCGTACTTTTCCTTCATGGCCACCGCCCAGATGCGGCGCGCCACGCGGCCCATGACCGTGTATTCAGGGTCCATGCCATTGCTGAAGAAGAACGACAGGTTGGGCGCGAAGTCATCAATATGCATGCCGCGCGCCAGGTAGGCTTCAACAAAGGTGAAGCCGTTCGACAAGGTAAATGCCAACTGAGAAATCGGGTTGGCACCGGCTTCGGCGATATGGTAACCCGAGATAGAGACCGAGTAAAAATTACGCACCTGGTGATGAACAAAATATTCCTGAATATCACCCATCACTTTGAGGCTAAATTCAGTCGAGAAGATACAGGTATTTTGGCCCTGATCTTCTTTCAAAATGTCGGCCTGCACCGTGCCGCGCACGTTCATCAAGACCCATGCCTTGATCTTGGCGGCTTCGTCTGCGGTTGGCTCGCGCTTGTTGTCGACGCGGAATTTGTCTAACTGCTGATCGATGGCGGTGTTCATGAAGAAGGCCAGTATCGTTGGGGCCGGGCCGTTAATCGTCATCGAGACTGAAGTGGTCGGGTCGCACAGTTCAAAGCCGTCATACAGCACTTTCATGTCTTCCAACGTGGCGACCGAGACGCCGGAATTGCCGACCTTGCCGTAAATATCAGGGCGGATCGCTGGGTCTGCGCCGTACAGCGTGACGGAATCAAACGCAGTGGAGAGCCGCTTGGCGTCCATGCCTTGCGAGACCAGCTTGAAGCGTTTGTTGGTGCGGAAAGGGTCGCCCTCGCCGGCAAACATGCGGGTCGGGTCTTCGCCTTCGCGCTTAAACGCAAATACGCCTGCGGTGAAGGGGAAGGAGCCGGGGACGTTTTCCAGCATCAGCCAGCGCAGGATTTCGCCGTGATCGATAAAGCGCGGCAAGGCGACCTTGCGGATCTTGGTGCCGGATAAGGTGCTGCTGACTAATTGGGTGCGAATTTCTTTGTCGCGGATTTTAACGACGTATTCGTCACCGGCGTAGGCGGCCTGCATGTCTGGCCACATGGCGACGAGCTTTTTGGATTCGGCATCGAGCTGGGTGTCTTTCACTTCGGCCAGGGCATTGAGTTCAAACAGAATATCGTTCTCGCGCAAGCGCGATTCTAGCGGCGAGCTTGGCGCCTTGGCGTGAAAGGGCACGACGCTGGCGCCAGCTTTATTGAGAGAATCACGCAGCATGCGCGACGATTCCTGCAGTTGCTGGCGCTCGCGTGCCAGCGTCACTTGCTTGCCACTGTGCTTGTGGTAGTGGCGCACGGTGTCGGCGATCTCGGCCAGATAACGGCTACGCGCCGGCGGCACGATAACATTTTTACCGCTAGAGAATTTCGCTGAAACGAGCGGCAATTTGCTTGGTGTCAGACGCAGGCCATGCGCTGCCAGCGATGGCAAGATGCCCTGATATAAAGCGGTGACGCCATCGTCATTAAAGCGCGATGCCTGGGTGCCATAGACGGGCATGTCTTCCGGCTTTTTGCTCCACATTTCTCTGTTGCGCTGGTATTGCTTGGAGACGTCGCGCAGTGCGTCTTGCGAGCCCTTACGGTCAAATTTGTTGATGGCGACAAAATCGGCGAAGTCGAGCATGTCGATTTTTTCTAGCTGCGATGGTGCGCCGAATTCTGGCGTCATCACGTACATACTGAGGTCAACGTGTTGGACAATAGCAGCATCGCCCTGGCCTATGCCGGAGGTTTCGACAATCACCAGATCAAAGCCGGCGATCTTGCAGGCAGCGATGACGTCAGGCAAGGCGGCCGAAATTTCTGACCCGGCTTCGCGCGTGGCGAGCGAGCGCATGAAAACTTTGACGCTGCCTTTCCATGGGTTGATCGCGTTCATGCGGATACGGTCACCGAGCAAGGCGCCACCCGATTTACGGCGCGATGGGTCGATCGAGATCAGTGCGATATTGAGGTTATCGTCCTGGTCCAGACGTATGCGGCGTATTAGTTCGTCCGTGAGTGAAGACTTACCAGCACCGCCAGTACCGGTGATGCCGAAGGTCGGCACCTTGATCGATTCGGCCGCCTGATGGATGGCGTGGCGCAGTTCGGGTGCGACTTTGTCATTCTCCAGCGCAGTAATGAGTTGCGCCAGCGGACGGTGTTTGGCGACGATGTCGCCGTTATGCAAAATGTCTATGCTAGTTGGCGCATAAACCGAAAAATCGGTGTCGCAGGCCTGGATCATCGACAAAATCATGCCGACCAGGCCAAGACGTTGGCCGTCTTCCGGGCTGAAGATGCGGGTCACGCCATAGGCATGCAGATCAGCAATTTCTTCCGGCACAATGACGCCGCCGCCGCCACCAAAGACCTTGATGTGTTCGCCGCCACGGGCTCTGAGCAGGTCTATCATGTATTTGAAGTATTCGACATGACCGCCCTGATAGCTAGAAATCGCGATTCCTTGCGCGTCTTCTTGCAGCGCAGCAGTGACGATTTCTTCAACCGAGCGGTTGTGCCCGAGGTGAATGACTTCGGCGCCATTGGCCATCAAAATGCGTCGCATGATGTTGATTGAGGCATCGTGGCCGTCGAACAGGGACGCGGCAGTGACGAAGCGCACCTTGTTGGCGGGCTTGTATTGAGTCAATTTCTGGGCAATGGACAGGTCGGTCATGTCTTCCTCAAGGTGGCAAAGTGCGTGATTAGTACGGTAAGCTAAGTTATATGACGTTAACGTAAACGTCAATGTTAACATCGCTATTCGAACACGCAATAGGCACGGTACTTACAGGCCGAAAATGGCTGTAAATCCGCATGAATACTGCGTTAAACTTTTCAGACATCAAACAACAAACCATGTTCACTGGCAGAGCAGGTCGCCTAATGAGTATAGACAAAGATAGCGAGTTTTCTAGCTCGGCCGCCATCAGGCCAGTCGAAACAAGATGATTTTATTTGGGGATCATCGATGCGGGCGATGTCGGGTCGCTTGATGGGAAGAGGATACGCAAAGCGCGCCAGACCAGTAGATTCCCTGTGCGCTTAGCTTATGTGTGCAACATCAAAATGACTTATTTTGTGTGCATGGAACATGCCTTGCATCCGGTAAGACGCACATTTGTTCATGGCCTGTTTTCGGTAAAAACCAGGCCCGCATTGCTTGGGTTGTGGTGACAACCCTTCTTTATCCACACGGCGCCAAAGAAAAACGATTTGCCTCCGGCACAACGCATCTTCTCTTTTGCTCTAGCGCTTCGCCAGAAAATCTACTGTGAAGCCAGTGTAGTGCGCTAGCGTCGATTGTAAAAATATGAAATTTGAATGGGGCTATCATGAAAAACGATAGCTCATAGTTTTTATACCGCCGTCAGCGCACCAAACTGCGCGCACCTATCCAGCGGCCGCTTTCGCACAGGTTTTTACTTACCTCCAGCACCAATTTTTCTACCGCCATGGCGGCATTGGTGAGCGGAATATTTTTCGACGAACACAGCACCACAGTGCGCGACAGATCATTGCCAGCGATAGCGCAGGCACGCATTTCGCCGCGCTCAATTTCTGCCACAAACGGCGAGACCGGCAAGATCGTTGCGCCGATATCAGCCATGATGGCCGACTTCAAAATCGCAATCGAGGTGATATCGACGACGTGCTCTATCTTCATGCCAGCCTGGCGCACTTTGGCCTCTATGCGCGGCCTGACGCCATGCTGCACGCTCGGCAATATGAGCGTGGCTTGCAGCGCTTTTTCTAGCGAAATGGTTTTTCGTTTGGTGGCAAATTGCGAATCCGTGCGCGTGATGTACATCATCTCTTCTTCAGCCATTGGCTTGGTATTAAATCCGCCTAACTGATCATCATCAAACAGAATGGCAAAGTGCAGGCGACCCGAGCGCAATTGCTCGGTGAGATTGCCCGTCAGCTCTTCCGTTAATTGAAACACGATATCCGGATAAGTGGCGCGCACCGCAGTAAGCAAGGGTAAGGCCAACGCACCCGAAGCACTTTGGGGTATCCCTAAGGCCACCGTGCCGGTAGGTTTATCAGTCGATTGCGTCACTGCCGATTTGGCATCGTTCACCTGTTTAAGAATGGCTTGCGCATGCTCGTAAAAAATCTTGCCCGCGTCGGTGGCTTGCATACCTTGTGCAGAACGATGTAATAACAGCGCTCCTAATTCTTCTTCGAGTTGCTGTATCTGTTGCGTCAATGCAGGCTGAACAATATGCAGCACCCGCGCGGCGCGCGACAATGAGCCGTGATCAACGATGGCAACAAAATAGCGTAGCTGGCGTAGTTCCATCTCAGTTCACCTGGTTCATCTGAGTTCATCCCATTGTCAATAAATTAAAAAGTAATGTAACGCAAAATCTTATTGCGTCCGTACAAAAAAAAGCCTTACTGACTTACACTGTCGGCCCGTTAGCTTTTTTATGATTAAAAACCTCGATGAAACATTTGCCTAGACGTGTCCTTTTTGCGCTGTTAACTGTCTATATCGTCTGGGGATCAACCTATTTTGCGATACATATTGCGTTGGCATCCTTCCCGCCTTTCTTGCTGATGGGAACCCGCTTTCTGGTGGCGGGAGCCATATTATATACGTGGCAAAAATGGCGCGGCTCACCCAATCCCAGCGCCCTGGAATGGCGTGATGCCGGCGTTATCGGTGTCTTAATGCTAGGCGGGGGCATGGGCTTGACCGCCGCAGGACAACAGTATATTTCTTCCGGCCTGACAGCAGTTTTTATCGCCTGTTCGCCGATGATACTGTCATTTTGTACGGGTTTTTTTGGAGTTTGGCCCAACAAGCGCGAATGGCTAGGCATCATTATTGGTTTTGCTGGCGCGATTTTACTTGCTGCCGGCGGTGATTTTTCTGCCCAACCTATCGGCGTCGCCGCCTTGCTTGGCGCCATCCTTTGCTGGGATGTAGGCTCGGTGCTATCGCAAAGAAAATTAACACTGGCACCGGGCGGGATGGGATTTGCCAGCGAAATGTTGCTGGGCGGAGTATTTCTGATTGCGGTCGCACTAGTCAAAGGTGAAAACTTCAGCGCACCAATGACAGCCGCAGCGTTTGCAGCCTGGTCTTATCTCGTGGTGGCGGGCTCCCTGCTGGCATTTACGGCCTATATGTTTTTGTTGGCGCGGGTATCACCGGCATTGGCATCTAGCTATGCGTATGTCAATCCCTTGATCGCGGTAACACTGGGCGTAATGCTGGGAGGAGAGGAATTAGGGCCGCGCGAGATGGTGGCAATGGCCATTATCTTGGGTAGCGTAGTGCTGTTGACGGTTTCACGCTCCGCCACACCGTCAGACAAGTAAGCTGCAATCAAAAAAATTCAACGCTGTCGTTTGAAGTTTCAATTTTCAGATCGCCTGTTTTGACCAGGTTTTCGTAGTAGCAGGTGCGGTTTCTGCCATTGCTTTTGGCAAAATACAAAGCCTGATCCGCGCGCCCCATTAGCCCAACAGCAGGCTCGAAGGGATCAATATGCGCATACCCGATACTTACTGTTACCTGGCCTACCTGAGGGAAAGGGTATTGCGCCACATTGGAGCGGAAACGATCAAAAATAAGTTGCGCGTCTTCTTGCGATGTGGAGCGCAGCAAAATCACAAATTCTTCTCCGCCAAACCGAAATAATTTATCCGTCGGACGGAAAGAAGAACGCATCAGATTGGCGATAAGGATCAACACTTCGTCGCCATACAAATGGCCAAACTGATCATTCACACGCTTAAAATGATCAATATCGAGAACCGCCAGCCAGTGCTGTTTTTCTTTCTCACCAGAACGACGTTCTGGATCTGTTCGCAGCCCTTCCGCATGAGTGTTTTGTGGCGAATAGCTGCGCAGAATTTTTGAGAAATTATCATCAAAAGTCTTGCGATTGAGCAAACCCGTCAGGGAATCGCGCTCACTGTAATCAAGCAGATTTTGAAAATTGCGATAAACAATCAGGATGCCGTTCATTACCTCGATGGTATTTTGCGTGTAAGTTGCAGGATTAACGATTTCCAGACAAACATTCACTTTGTCATTCATCCAGATTGGTAGCCACACCGCACCTCTGCCATCGGCATCGAGCGCTTCAATCAAGCTTAATTTCTGCGCTATGCCTTTTTCCAATAGGGGATGATCCGAGACGAATTCGTCTACCGCGCCTGTTGATGCGTGCTCATCGGCAACCACAAGCGTACCGTTGACTATCTCGATTTGCGGCTTTAAATGAAATTGCTCGCCAACGGAAACGACATCTAGCACCCGTGCGTGCTCCGCTTGCGTCAGTTCACGCAATGCAGAAATAACGGAAATATTGAGGAGATCATGATCACGGTGACCAGTAATCTCGACTAGATGTTTAATGATTAAGTCCATATTCACTTTATAAGTAGCTTTTGCAGATAGTTGGTCGCAAAAAAACGATCTCTACAGGCATTGCTAGACAATCTGTGCCGACGTTTAACGGCATACCTTACTTTAGCGCAAAACCTTCTTTATTATTTTAATAGTGACGCTAAAAGTCTGTGATTTAAAGAATTTTTAAATAGGGAGGAGATTTTAACTTCTGCTTAAATTTATTGCATCACTATTTATGTCAATTACGACAATTAATTGTAACAATTTATCATCAAAAAATCACCCACGACGTTTAATAAAAGCGCTCTCTATCGACATCACACCGGGGTGTCAGTTCAAACGAGATACATTTGGGTCGACTTACGGTCTCGCTTTTTATGGTACATGCGGCTATCTGCTACCTTGATCAGTCTCACATAATCCTCCCCGTCGTCAGGAAAACTGGCCCAACCGATAGAGGCGCCGACGCTCACTACCACGTCATCAAGCGAAATGGGTTCTTCCACTACACAAATAATTTTTTCCACCATATTATTAACATCAATCGAACTCTTGGCTTCTTTGAGCAACAAGACGAATTCATCTCCACCATAGCGCGCCACTTCATCGGTATCGCGGATTGCGGCGCGTAATCGTGCAGCGATAATCACCAAAACCTTGTCACCGGCATCATGCCCGTAACTATCGTTGATCAACTTAAATCGGTCTAAATCAATGAACAAGAGCGTAAAGCCGTCAAAACCGGAAACTTTAAGCTTAGCTTGCTTCTGTAGGCAATTAATTTGTGCGAACAGAGATTCCCGATTAGCCACTTGCGTCAAGCGATCAAAGCGCAGTTTATTTTCCATTTCGGTAAATGTTTGAGCCAAAATGCCAATCTCGTCAGTACGCCGAATTTGCAAATCAGTCAGCGGTTCGCCATCACCAAAACGTTTTGCCGCCGCCGTTAACTTTTGGAGATCACGGATCACTCGTTCAACAATGGTCAACCCTATCGTCAGCGCAAAAATAATGCAAGCAATCGCGATGGCAACACTTTGCAAAAAGCCGTGTTTAATTTCACTCATGAAATCCTCCCGTGGCACTGCCACCACCGTGATCCAGTTCAAGCCTTGCTTACGCCCTAAAGACGACACAGCAACCGACACGGTGCCGGAACGCAATTCCAGCTGTTTGGTCGATGCCATCGTCTTGTCACCTCTAATAATCGCCTTTTGCCACTCATAGCTTTTTTGATGAATCTCGCTAATGAGCGGCGTCTTCATCTCACTAGCGAGTAATCGCTCTATCCCTCCATTGAGATGCCTGACGGGCATCTCAAAGGCCGACGTAGCGACAATATAACCTTCCGCATCAATAATATAGGCGACACCATTTTTACTAATGTCCATCGATCTGAGAAAATCCGACACAGTCTTTAGTGTCACATCAGTGGCAACCACGCCAACGAGCGAATGGTCGTCATGAAACACGGCCTTGGCCAGGGTAATCGTCGGCTCTGCCGAAGTAAAATCGTTATAGATTGTTGACCATACCGGTTTATCGGTCACTATTGCGGCTTTATACCAAGGACGAGTACGCGGGTCATATTGATCGGTACGTAGCAATTCACTTCTATCACCGGGCGCACCAGCCTTAAAGACCTTGCGTGGTACGTCACCCTTTTCACGCCAATAGAGTTCGACAAAATCTGGTGCAATCCTGAAAACGCCTATCATTCGGCCGTCTGCGCCACCGTAATACACATAGTTGTTGATATCCATAAACAAGCCACTTGCCGCCCACAGTTTGGGCTCCAGCGTTGCCATTTCATCTGAAAAAACCTGCTTTTTCGGCAAATTTTGAGCACTCGGCGCTATCGACTCCAAGGCAATTAATGCACCATCGAGATGTCGTTCACTTGCAGCAGATATGCGACTGACCATGTCAACGAGCACTCTTTGCGAAAAAGCGTTAACGGCGTCAGTTCCCGCCTTCACCGAGACCCAGGCAATGGCGGCAGAAACGCCGATTACCAGAATCATTATTGGTATCACTAGTTCTCGACGTAAAGAAGATTTTTTCATGCGCAATGGATTGTAGAATCAAACTTGAATAAAGACTGCTCGCATGACATGGTCTACGTTAATACATGAGTAGGTTTTTTTATCGCAAAGAACCAATAAGAAAGCTAGTATATGACCAAATATCATTGACATAACTAGTCACAAAAAAAAGCGCGAAAAATCCGACATTTCCGCAACAAAAAAGTCAACATCATCCAATTTTATTTCAAAAATGATGCGCAAGATGCTAGCGCAAACAAACGGGCGCTCCTTACCCCAATCGCAGCACAATAAAAGGGCAATTTCACTAACCAGTTGAGAGTTAACACTCCTCTTCTCGGCTCGCTTGAGGTATCCTTGCAGCCATCCTCTTTACTACCCAAAAAAATCGAAAAAATGGCAAATTACGTCTACACCATGAACCGCGTTGGCAAAATCGTGCCGCCAAAACGTCAGATATTAAAAGATATATCGCTCTCCTTCTTCCCAGGTGCCAAAATCGGCGTACTTGGCCTCAACGGTTCAGGTAAATCTTCGCTGCTAAAGATTATGGCCGGCGTTGACAAGGACATCCAGGGTGAAGCCGTCCCGATGCCGAATCTGAAAATAGGCTACCTGCCGCAAGAACCGCAATTGAACCCAGAACAAACCGTGCGCCAGGCAGTTGAATCGGCACTGGGCGAAGTGTTTGAAGCTAAAGCCAAGCTCGAAGAAGTGTATGCCGCTTACGCAGAAGAAGATGCTGATTTTGACGCTCTGGCCAATGAGCAAGCTCGCCTCGAAGCAATCATTTCCACTTCAGCTGGCGACAATGTCGAACTGCAACTAGAAATGGCCGCCGACGCATTGCGTCTGCCGCCTTGGGATGCCAGGATCGCCGTATTGTCCGGCGGTGAGAAGCGGCGCGTTGCGCTGTGCCAATTGCTGCTTTCCAAACCAGACATGCTGCTGCTTGACGAACCGACGAATCATCTGGATGCAGAATCGGTCGATTGGCTGGAACAATTTTTGTTACGCTTCCCGGGTACTGTTGTGGCGATTACCCATGATCGCTACTTCCTCGATAACGCGGCCGAATGGATACTGGAACTTGATCGCGGCCATGGTATTCCATGGAAAGGCAATTACAGCTCCTGGCTGGATCAAAAGCAAGCGCGTTTGAAGCTGGAAGAATCGACAGAATCCGCGCGTCAAAAAGCCTTGCAAAAAGAACTGGAATGGTCACGTCAAAATCCTAAGGCGCGGCAAGCCAAGAGCAAGGCGCGTCTGGCCCGTTTCAACGAGATGAGCGAGCACGAATACCAAAAGCGTAATGAGACTCAAGAGATCTTTATCCCAGTAGCAGAGCGTCTGGGTAACGAAGTCATCGAATTTAAAAACGTCAGCAAAGCCTTCGGTGATCGCCTGCTAATCGACAACTTAAGCTTCAAGATTCCGCCTGGCGCCATCGTCGGCATCATCGGCCCTAACGGCGCAGGTAAATCGACTTTGTTCAAAATGATCAAGGGCCTGGAACAACCGGATAGTGGCGAAGTGGTGCTTGGCCAGACCGCCAAAATCTCTCTGGTCGATCAGTCACGCGAAGACCTAACCAATACCAAGACAGTGTTTGAAGACGTCGCCAACGGTGCCGACATTCTGACTGTAGGTCGTTTCGAAATGCCATCGCGCGCCTACCTCGGCCGCTTCAATTTCAAGGGTGGCGATCAACAAAAAATCGTCGGCAATTTATCCGGTGGTGAACGCGGCCGTTTGCATCTGGCCAAGACGCTGCTACAAGGCGGTAACGTGCTGCTGCTCGATGAACCGTCGAATGATCTCGATATCGAGACCTTGCGCGCGCTGGAAGATGCCCTGCTTGAATTTGCCGGTAGCGTGATGGTGATCTCGCATGATCGCTGGTTCCTCGATCGTATCGCGACGCATATCTTGTCGTTTGAAGGTAATTCTCAAGTCGCCTTCTTTGACGGCAACTATCAGGAATACGAAGCCGACAAGAAAAAACGTTTAGGTGAAGAAGGCGCAAAACCTAAGCGGATTCGTTACAAACCACTCTCTGTATAAATAAAAACCAGAGCCGAATTACCTGGAACAGTCATGCGCACGAAAAACATCAACTCTGTTTTTATCCACATTCTTATTTTATTTTTTTTGGGATTTTCGCATCTGTCTTACGCTAATTCTGGAAGCAAAGAAGCCAGTGCGGGGGCGGGAAACACGGCAAAACTTGACACTTTTGTCGTCAACCTGCCCTCTCCCGAGCGTTTTTTGCAGGTAGCAATGACACTTCAGGTCGGTAGCGCTGAAGTGGCAGAACAGATAAAGCTATTCATGCCCGTGGTCAGACATGGTTTGATCCTGATATTGAGCAGTAAAGAAGACAGTCAAATTCAGTCTGCGGGCGGCAAGCGTGAACTCTTGGATGAAATGCGAGAGAAGCTAAACAAAGTACTGAAGGCGACTGAACATCATGGCGTCACTGATATTTTCTTTGAAAATTTTGTCATTCAGTAAGTAAATGGCGAGTGCCTGTTTTACGCGTTAATTCACGCCAAACAGGCACGATCAATGGATTCAGGCGGATAGCCATCTCAAAGGCGATTTTCACGCTTTCAACAAACCTGCATTTCCTCTCGTCAGCTTATGGAGCGCAGTGCCAGTGTGCCCTAGACAGCCTACGCACCAGTCGAATTGTGTTGATGTAGATCAGTAGAAACTTTTAGGATCTTTTGAATTAACTAGCGAAGAAGCTGCGAAAATACCGCTTCACGCAAACATTCTCGGCTCCCCAACTATGTATCAACTTGCCACGGCAGCCTATTCAGAAATAGAAATAAAAAAAAGCCGTTTTCTAGGACAACTTTATCCAATCAACAGCCGCGCAGAAGCGCGCAGCAAACTTGGCGACATCCGGGCGCAACATCCTCATGCCGTGCACGTATGCTGGGTATTGTTGTGCGATGGCGATTCCGGGCTAGACGATGATGGCGAGCCTTCCGGTACCGCGGCCAAACCCATGTACAACGTGCTGGTGCATAAAGAGTTGTTTAATGTCCTTGCGGTGGTGGTGCGCTATTGGGGCGGCACCAAGCTCGGTGCGGGAGGCCTGACCCGCGCCTATGGTCAGGCGATCTCAGACGCCTTCAAGACCGCTGAGTTAGTAGCGGTAGAAATCCTGACCGAGCTTTGTATCTCCGTGCAGTTTTCAGATGAATCGACAATAAGGCGCTTATGCGAACAAAAAGGCGCGACCATTCTTAATGCCAACTACACCGACCGGGTTGTTTTGCAGCTGCAATTAAAACGCAGTGAAGCCGACGATTTTGAGCGCCACGCCTTCGATTTGTTAAGAGGTGATTTACAAAAAATCAAAATTCATGAGGATTAAATATTTGTGTACAAAAATAAAAACATAAAAAAAATTAATTCCTCCAGAAATTTTTCAATGCAACTACCACACATCAACTCTTGCCTTTTTTTACTGTAAAAAATGTTGAAATGCTCATGTAAACATCAAATACTGTTTACCCAACATTTTTAAAAGATTACAATTCCGACAAATATTTATTGCATCAACTTTATTGCCTCAACAATAGTCTGGCGTCGTTTTTTAAACGGCAGCTGAGATAATTTCAACGCATCAAAAGCCACAAAAAATACCCCTTTGAAAACATTATTTCCTTATCGCTAAGGGTTCACGCGATATAACTTGTTGAATTGATTTGTCCTTACAAAGTGTTACATCACAGCAACTCAAAACGGATTGACTTTGACCCTGTGAAGGCTATCCTCAAGCATTGCCTTCCATCAAGTTTACATCAACAAAGCCCATCATGAAAATCGACACACACCCCAAGTTATCTAAATGCTTTCAACCAGGAAAATTGCTTTCCATCCTCATCATCAGTGCGCTTGCGGCATGTGGTGGCAATGGATCAATCCCTAGAGTGAATCCACCTGTTACCGTATTGCCACCAACATCACTACCGCCAGTTGTCGCTCCACCAGTGACAATACCGCCGGTTGTGATACCACCTGTGAATACACCGCCAGTGACTACGCCACCCGTCGTCGCACCACCGGTGACTACCACACCGAATCTACTCACTTCAGTCAAAATTCAAAATTTATCGATCGCGCAATCCACTGTTCCCGTCAGTTTTGGGCAGGTCTTTGCTAAAGGCGATTTACCTTCTAGCGCCAGTCTGACTGCGCAGCTCAGTGATGGATCGGCGTTGGCTATTCAAGTTGACGTGAAAGCCACACACGATGATGGATCGTTACGACACGCAGTGATTTCTGCCACTCTGCCGAAGCTAGCCGCAAACACAACCGAAACGATCAAACTGATCAGAAATAGCGCTGCCAGCATACCCGCCGTTGCGGTCACGCCAAGCGCACTATTGGCTGCAGGCTTTAACGCAGGGATTAACATTACGCTCAATGGGCAAACCTATTCGGCATCTGCCGACAGCTTGCTTAAATCCGGAAAATATTTCACCTGGCTAGCGGGCGCAATTGCCAACGAATGGCAAGTATCAGCCCCACTAAAAAATGCACAAGGCGTTGAACATCCGCATCTGACAGCGCGATTTGCCATACGCTCTTATGCAGGGCAAAACAAGGCAAGAGTCGATGTCACACTAGAAAATAATTGGGCGTATGAGCCTGGCCCACAAAATTTCACTTACGATACACAAATACTGGTTGGCAACCAAACCGTCTATTCAAAAACCGCACTAACCCACTTCCACCACGCACGCTGGCGCAAAGTGTTTTGGTGGGGGGCAGAACCGCAAATCCACATTCAGCACGACACAGCTTATTTGATCGCATCAAAAGCGGTACCTAATTATGATCAGAGCATCGTCTTCACCGCAGCATCGATAACACCCATCAAGGCCAAATTTACCGGTGCGGTGACAGAGCCTATGGGGAGTGGTATGGCACAGCCTTACATGCCAGCCCCAGGCGGTAGACCGGATATCGGCTTGATGCCAGGCTGGGCGGCAACCTATTTACTGACCATGGATAAGGATGCAAAAAAGGCCACTCTGGGCACTGCAGATCTGGCTGGTAGCTGGTCTATGCATTACAGGGATAAAACGACAGATAGACCAATCAGCTTGGTTAATTTCCCGTATATGACATTGCTGGGTAATTCTGGCGATACGGTCAATCCGGCAACAAAAAAATCCGAGAGCTTCCCTATTTGTGGAGGAATATGCACCAACACAAACACATCAGATTCGGCTCATGCGCCTGCGTTTTCTTATCTGCCCTATTTGGTGACTGGAGATTATTACCACCTGGAAGAATTGCAATTTTGGGCAATGTACAACTTATTCCAAAGTAATCCCGGCTACCGCGATAATATCAAAGGCCTATTTCATCAGACCCAAGTACGCGGTCAAGCCTGGATTTTGCGCACTCTGGCGGATGCTGCTTTTATTACACCGAACAATGATGTTCTTAAAACGCAATTCATCACCTTTTTATCTGACAACTTAGATTGGTATAACCAATCGTATAGTAACAATGTCAGTTCAAATAATACCTTGGGTGCAATCTTTGATGGCGGTTCTACCGAATACAATAATAGTCGCGGGATCGCTCCTTGGATGGACGATTTTTTCACGTCTGCTACGGGACACGCTCGAGAGCTGGGCTTCAGCAAGGCCATACCTTTATTGGCATGGAAAGCAAAATTCCCAATCACCCGTATGACGGATCCGAGTACTTGTTGGATACTCGGGGCGATCTATGCACTCAATGTGCGCGATAGCGCAACAAGCAATTACTACACAACCATGAAAGAAGCCTATCTCGCCAGTAACCCAAGCACTCTCGCTTCATTAAGCTGCGCTAGCACAGAAATGGCCGCAAACCTGGCACTTAAAGTTGGAGAAATGACTGGCTATGCAAACGAAGCAACTGGATTTCCATCCAATATGCAACCAGCACTTGCTTATAGTGCTGATTCAGGCATTGCTGGCGGTCAAAACGCCTGGCAAGTTTTTATCAAACGTAGTGTCAAACCTGACTATTCAACTGGCCCCCAATTTGCAATAGTGCCCAGATAATGCAAAAAAATTGCCCGTTAAAAACAATTGTAAGGATTTAATATTCTCACCCAAGCTCGTTAGTTTTATTTATAATTTAGCACCAAAATTAAGTACAGGTTAATCGCAAAGTTAATCTGTATTTTTTGTTCCTACTCTCATCTGATTTTTTATTATGT
>JACMRF010000047.1 GCA_014376575.1 Undibacterium sp. | reverse complement strand
GAAGTCTTCATCGGCAGCGCGCTCTATCAGTCTGTGCATGGCGCGCCGGTCTGGCTCGTTATCGATCAGCGTTTGGGTAGACATGACCACACTTTTTCCGGCATCGCGCAATTCTTTGGCGAGGGCAAACCAGTCTTCAAATTTAAGCAAATGCCGGCGCGAACACACCACTTCGCCCAGATAAATAATATCCACCGGCCAGTGCATCGCCTCGACATAAAAAGCGAGTGTCTGTTCCCTGGACCAAAAATAGGCAAGCGGCGCCAATGCGATTTTTTGTTGGTTCATAAATAAATTTAATTTAGGTCACTTCTATGGAGCTTCTGGAAGGTCGATTATCGAGATGCAGAGCAAGGCGCAAACCGCAGCAATAGATCGGTATTGCGAGGATTTCCAACGAAGCTATGCGCCCGAAAATCGACCTTATAGAAGTGCCCATTACTTCCAGGGGCGTTCAAACGCCCCCTGTGTTACCTGCGAGCCCTCTGCGTGCTTGGCCAGCACATGCTGCCATTCGGCGCGTGGAGAATAGCGTTCAGGATCTTTGATCGCGGCATCGAGCGCAGCTCTCAAGGTACCCACTACTTGCGCGACATAGGTCGGGCTACGTTGCCGCCCTTCTATCTTGATTGCCGCGACACCCATGCTGACCAATTTGGGCAGCAAGCCTATGGCATTGAGGCTAGTCGGCTCTTCCAGCGCATAATCGAGTTCGCCTTCCACTTCAAAGCGGCCCTTGCATAAGGTTGGGTAGCCAGCGGATTCGCCCGGCGCATACATGTCGATCAGCGTGCCGCTTAAACGGGCATGTAGCGTCCGCTCTTTCTCTTCCCAAGTGATCGCGTGCGCCGGCGAGCAAACGCCCTTGTTATTCGGTGAATCGCCGGTAACATAGCTCGATAATAAGCAACGTCCTTCCGCCATTACGCACAGGCTACCAAAGCCAAAGACTTCTATCTCTACCGTGGTCTGTTTGATGATTTTTTCAATCTCGGCAAGGGTCAGCACGCGTGGCAATACGGCACGCTTAATGCCAAACTGTTCGCGCATCAATTCAATCGCATCAATCGTGGTGGCTGAGCCTTGCACCGATAAATGCAGACGCAAATCGGGGTAGCGGTTACGCGCATACGCCATCAGGCCAGGGTCGGCCAGAATAATCGCGTCGGCCCCCATGGCAACCGCTGTATCGATCGCAGCACGCCACTCCTGCACTGCACGCGCCTGCGGGTAGGTGTTGATGGCGAATAAGATTTCCCGCCCTTTGGCATGGGCGTAATCCACGCCGAGACGGATATCGTTTTCAGTAAAATTAAGGCCACCAAAATTACGGGCATTGGTGGCATTGCGCAAGCCGAGGTAGACGGCATTGGCTCCTTTGTCTATCGCCGCTTTTAGCGCGAGCAGACTACCGGCAGGAGCAACCAGAGCGATAGTTTTCATAGAGCATGATGCTATATAAAATGTCGCCTTGGCGCCTTGTTCTTGATCAAGCTTTCATGGTGCGGCCTAACATTACGCGCGGCCCCGCGTTGATATGCCTTTAGCGGTTGCGGACAGGCAATGTGAATATGAATATGAATATGCGATCCATTGACTTGTATCAGCACCTCCTCAACGCGCAGATGCACTATAAATGTACCTTTAAAGAATACTTTCGCTGTAGCGTGTCTGTATAAACAGTGATTCAAACTCAGCTGGCGAGATTGCCTTGGAGAACAGATAGCCTTGACCACAATCACAACCTGCCGCCATCAACAGATCCCTCTGTCCTTCGGTCTCAATACCCTCTGCGATCACTTTGATGCCCAATTTATGCGCCATTAGAATAATCGCCTCGGCGATCGCCCTATCGGTTTCGTCATGCTCCATATCGCGGACAAAAGACTGGTCAATTTTCAGATAATCCACCGTAAACTTCTTCAGGTAAGACATGGATGAATAGCCGGTGCCAAAGTCATCAATCGACACCTGTATCCCCGACTTATTATATTCCTGCAACTTTTCGCCCACCCCCGCACTCAAAAGCAGACCTTCTGTAATTTCTACGCAAATACATTTTCCCGGCAAGCCTAGCAATTGAAGATACTCTGTCCAGGAAGTGTATTTTGATTTGGCATAAAACTGTATCGGCGATTTATTCACACTGATTTGAAACGGCTGACCAATTTGCTTACTCCAGCGTTGCGCCCACAAGGCAGATTCCTTGAAAACCCAATCGCCGATATCATGAATCAAACCAGACTCTTCCGCAATAGGGATAAATTCCGCCGGGCTAATCATGCCCAGGCTGGGATGAAACCAGCGCAGCAGCGCTTCTGCCTTGATCACTTTATTGGTCGTCAGATCGACGATAGGCTGAAAATATACTTTGAGCTGATCTGCCGCGATCGCACCGCGCAAATCAGTTAAGGTTTGCAGCCTGACTCTAGCGCTTTCTTCCATCGTTTTGGTGAAATAACTAAACCGATTGCGCCCGGCATTCTTGGCAACATAAAGCGCCTGATCGGCGTTTTTAAATAAATCACTCGATACCGTTGCGTCGTCTGGATACAAGGTGATGCCTACGCTAGCGGTGAGATAAACTTTATCATCACCGATTAAAAATGGTTCAGCCATCCTATCCAATACTTCCTGGACAATAGCTTCTATTTTGGCTGGATCATTCACCTCCGTTAATAGCACTGAAAATTCATCCCCGCCAAGCCGAGCGACTGTGTCGGACAACCGCAAACAGGTCGCGATACGCTGCCCAGCTTGTATCAACAACGCGTCGCCGATATGATGGCCCAGCGTTTCATTCACGTCTTTAAAATTATCGAGGTCAATAAAAAACAAGGCGAACGACAAGTCATGTGTTTCTGCCTTATAAATCTCCATACTGAGCCGATCGAGAAACAAAAGTCGGTTAGGCAGAGAAGTAAGTGCATCAAAATTGGCCTGATCCCAGACCAATTTTTCCATTTTTTTATTTTCTGTTACATCACAAAATACCGCGACGTAACGCTCAACCATGCCATCTTTAGCCACGACGGTCGAGATTGAGGCCCAATCTGCAATCAACGTTCCGTCTTTACTTTTATTCCATACTTCGCCCTGCCACTTTCCTGAGGTATTCAGACAGCGCCACATTTCCTGATAAAAAGTGGCGTCATGCCGTCCTGACTGCAAAAAACGTGGATTTTTACCGAGGACTTCTGCTGCGCCGTAACCAGTAATTTGAGTAAAGGCTGGATTGATTGCGATGATATTGCAGTTGGCATCCGTGACGATAATGGCTTCAATCACATTGTCGAATACGGAGGCCGCCAACCGGAGTGATTCTTCGCCTCGCTTGCGTTCAGAGATATCTGCCTGGACGACTACCAACTTATTATCGTCATCAGAAAACCGGGTGATATTCACCAAGAAAAACATGATGGCATCCGTAGTTCCACAACTATATTCAAAACTAAAAAATGCCTTTTCACCATCGATAAGCGAGCGCATTCCAGCGCTCACTTCATCCGATTTTTTTTCATCCATGCCAAAGACAAATTCACATTTAGAAAAATAATTGTCACCCACCATGCAATGAATCGCTGGATAGGTATGGGAAAGATAAGGCAGATCGATGTCGCTGATTGTCAGCACAGTTCCACTTTGGTCGATGACGCAAATATGCTCAGAAATAGCATTGATTGTGGCACGCGAAAACGCTTCGGAATCATGCAAGGCGTGCAAAACTTTTTTGCGCTCGTCAAGCTCATGCTGCAGCGCCATTGCCGTCACAATGGCACGCGTACGGCTGCGGGCGAGCAGCCATGTTAGCAATGCAAAAAGCAGGCTCATTGATGCCCCTGTGCTGGCAATCACAATAGCCTTTCCGGCGATCAGTTCGGCACCAAAACCAGGTACTGAGCGTATGACCACGGTCCAGCTGCGGCCGAAAATATCCATACTCCTGCTACTTTCTAGAGGTATCTCGGGCGCTATCGTCGTATGCCAGGCGCCTAGCGAATATAGCAAACTGCTGTCGTCCAACACCTGGCCATCATAAATCTTTATCTCCATGTCGTTGCGCCGCTCTCCTATGATTCTGGCCATCAAATCATCCACACTAAACGGCGCATACACCCAACCCTGTAGATTGGCACGGCGCGTTTCCGGCGTATCGGCGGCAGTACCATTCTTATACACAGGCAAGTACATCAAAAATCCTGCCCGCGCTTGTGCATCCATCTCCATCAACAACTTCACTTTACCCGATGCCATTGTTTTTCCTGTATCGCGCGCTTGTTCCATTGCGCGATAGCGTAAGCCTTGCGCAGAATCGCCCAAACGCGGCATTAATTTTTCTATTTGTACGTCGTCGCGTAAGGCTTGCCGCTTGAATTGATGGTGAGCCGTCGGATCAATCACTGTGGTGTAAAGATCATACTCACCGTGTAACTGTATTGAAAAATCTGGAGTATCCTCTAGTCGACTCGCATTAACGAGCGGAGTGTTTTTTGTCGCTGACAGCAACTTCGAAAAACCAACGCCCTGAATCCCCTGGTAATGTTCTTCAAGATGTAAGCCGACCACGTAATCGTGAAACTCGCGGCGACTCACGTCGTCCGATGCCACGAACAAGCTTTTTACACCGCGTAAAACCTGCTCATGCATGCCGATACGCTCGCTGATCAGCGCTTCAGTCTGCCGCACCAGTGAATCGAATTTTGTTTGCAGCTGCCGTGCTTCGTTATCGCGCTCACTCTGCCAAAGCGTGGCGGTCACCACCATGCCTAAGACCAAGACCAGCCAAGGTAGCCATTTGACAATCAGGCGAGCGGATGAGAGCACACCTCTGTTTAAAGAAGCATCACTGTCAGCCATTTTTTTTGCTACCTCGCGGGTAACGAGGGCGTCTTTACTCATCATCATTAATCTCTCTTGCAAACACAAAAATGACTATCTTCATATCTAAAATTCTTCCCGATGGCCATTGCTAATCAACTTAGCGTTGACACCAATACTGCGCTTTGATACTACTGCACGGTGCATCACCACAGTGGCCTGACGATGGATGCTAATCACACTGGCCGATCTTGCGCGCGGATGGGCAAGCGGCATGTGATCATCGACATCACACAATTTGAAGACGCTCACGACATGCACCAATTTTTGCGCCTGATCCTGTAGCGCCTGCGCTGCAGCGGCTGCCTCTTCCACCAAAGCCGCATTTTGTTGCGTGACTTCATCCATTTGTATGATCGCTTGATTGACTTGTTCTATGCCGTCGCTTTGCTCTTTACTAGCAAGCATGATTTCACTCATGATATCGGTGACACTGGCAATGCTGGCCACCACTTCGCTCATGGTGCTCCCTGCCTGCGCAACCAATTTACTTCCGGCGTCCACGTTTGCAACAGAATCATCAATCAAAATCTTGATCTCTTTTGCCGCTGCGGCTGAGCGCTGAGCGAGACTGCGCACATCAGAAACCACCACGGCAAACCCGCGCCCTTGTTCGCCCGCTCTGGCGGCCTCTACCGCTGCATTGAGTGCCAAAATATTTGTCTGAAAAGCAATGCCATCTATGACACTGATGATATCAACAATTTTTCTCGATGAAGTGGTAATGGATTCCATCGTGCCGACCACCTTCGCAACAACTATCCCACCACGGACGGCCACTTCTGACGCCGATACCGCAAGTTGATTTGCCTGACTGGCGTTGTCGGCATTTTGCTTCACGGTAGAAGTGAGCTCTTCCATTGAAGAGGCGGTTTCTTCTAAGGAACTCGCCTGTGTTTCTGTGCGGGAGGATAAATCGAGATTACCGGCAGCAATCTGGCTTGATGCAGTTGCGATGGTTTCACTACAGCTATGCGCATGCGAAATAATGGTCGCAAGCTCGTCACGCGTAGACTTCATGGCGAACAACAAACTTGATTGATCATTCGCATGCGTATTGACCGCTATGCACAAATCACTACCGGCAATTTGTTCAACTATGTCAGCAGCGTAGGCCGGTTCACCACCAAGTTGTTTAAGAATTCCCCGGACAATAATTGCCGCAAATATTGCCCCTATCAGCGCCAGTATCAAGATCGTCCCAGCCAAAAAATACTGGCGATTTGCCAGCCTTAATACGCGTTGAGTGATGATTTTTTCAAACTCATTAACAAGAATTTCATTGAGCTTGAACTGGGCATTGATGGCTAATGTCGCCTGAGAAAAATACTCTTTGGCGGAGTAGGTGAGCTGCTCAGTGTTCGCCACTTCTTTATCGGCAAGCTTAAGAAATTGTCCGCTCAAATCAACCGCGACCTTGCCTGCCTCATCAATCTTGGCCTTTAATTCTAGCGTTGTCACGCCTTTTCCTAAGGAGCCAGTCAGTCCCTCATAACGATCCTCAGCCTTGCCAGCAAGGACGAGCGTTCCTACCCGCTGTTCCGGAGTAGCAGCGCCTGATGTTAGCATTGCTGCGCCTTTGCCTCGCAATTGTGCCGTTGCTTCGGTCAGACCTGGCATTTGTACAAATGCAGCGTCCATCAAATAAAAACTTTGTGATTCCGGATCAAGCGCAAGTTGAAAATGATCGAGTATCAGCCCGCTAGTGACCAATAATTGTGCGATCGCAAGTGTATGTTCTTTAAAACTCTCTGGCGCGGAAATAGTGCCTTGCGTTACCTTAGCAGCAACCGATGACCAGGCAGTTTTCGTTTTCTGCCAGGATGCTATCACCGCAGTAGCCTCTTTGTATTGCTGCAGCGTGGTGTCCATCGTCAATATGGCTAGTTCAACCTCATTCATTTTTGCGCTACGCTCAGACGCTAAGGCAGTATTCCCCGAGAGAAAAATCCCGGAAAGACCGCGATGCTGCTGGGTGAGTTGCAGAACCTTGAGAATTTGCCGTTCAGGGGCAATACCCATCAACTCTATCCTAGCGGCACCTAAACTTTTATTGGTCTCGAACACATACAAGCCAAATGGCAGGCCAATCAACACAATACTAAACACGCCAAGCAAGGTGAATTTTTTCCAAAGTGCAAGACGGTCAAGTATAGAAATCATTTATAAGCTTTTAGATGATGTGTACCGAGAGGATACAAAAAGCAAAGCGCGATTACTGTCGTGGATAGAATGATTTTTTGTAGGGGAATAAAGACAATAAGCTGTAGCGTTTCAACTACAGCTTATAGTTTGATCAGCACGGCAAGTTAATTGACCAAGCCTGTTGAACTGGCATACCGGGTGAGTTCTGCATTGCTTTTCATACCCATTTTTTCTAGTATGCGCGCCCGGTAAGTGGTTACCGTGCTCGGGCTAAGGTGTAGTAACAAGCCGATGTTGACCAGACTTTCGCCGGAGGCAATCAATTTCAACACTTCAAGCTCACGGTCAGAAAGTGCCTCATGCGAGGCTGCACTGGCGCCTCCCAGCATATCGGCAAATTGTTCTACCAAGCTAGCACTGACATATTTGCCGCCAGCGGCGGCTTTACGCACTGCATCAACCAAACTTGCTTCAGAACTGTTTTTGCTCAAATAACCTGCCGCGCCTAATTTAAGTGCGCGCACCGCGTAGACTTCTTCTGCGTACATGCTCAACATGAGAACTGCCAGCTTGGGTTTTTGTTGTTTCAATATTTTCAGCAACTCCAGGCCATTTTTCCCTGGCATGGAGATATCTACCAGAGCCACATCAAAATCTTTCTCAATAACCAGCTTCAAGGCAGCCTCCGTTGATTCTGCTTCGGCCAGTACGCAAATATCATCGGCAGAGCTAAGCATCATACGTACGCCGTTACGGACCATCGCATGATCATCCACGAGCAACACCTTAATTTTATCAATGCTCATTGATGTGAGCAAAAGGTAAGCGTAATACGGCGAGCGTACCGCCAGAGGGTGCATTTTGTATCGTTAATTCACCGTTGCATTGCAACGCGCGCTCATGCATACCGATGATGCCCCATGATTTTATACCAGCGATATGACCTGATGAGATACCGATGCCGTCATCTAGCACCTCTATCGTCACCCACCCTTGCGCACGGTTAGCACATATATTGATGCGACTCGCCTGCGCATGTCGGATGACATTGGTAATCAATTCCTGAACAATCCGGAAAGCGGCCGTACTGGCCTCAGGGTCTAGCTCGACACCGTCTAACGAAGTATCAATCTGACAGTCGCAAGTTAAATACGTCCTTCGGGTGATTTGTATCGCATGCGATTCTAACGCAGCCCAAATCCCCAATTGGTCCAGCACGCTAGGCCGCAGCTCTGTGATGAGCTTACGGACAGTATCAATTGCCTGATCTGCCATCGCGGAAGCATCGACCAATACTAGATCAACGGTGGCGGTTTCACGCTGTGCACGACCAACGAGCACGGATAGGTAAGACTTGATCCCGGTGAGCATGCCACCGAGCTCATCATGAATCTCACGGGCGATGCGTTTACGTTCATTTTCCTTCACGCGTGACTGGTGTGCCGACAATTCGCGCAATTGCGCGGCAGCGTGCTTAAGTGCCTGTTCTGAATTTTTTTGTTCAGTGATGTCTCTGCAAATCGCATAAAAAGCATGCACCTGTCCTACCGCATCCAATGACGGCAAAATGGTCATGTCTACCCAATAATACGAGCCGTCTTTAGCGCGGTTAATGATCTCACCTTTCCAAATACGCCCTTCGGAAATAGTTCGCCATAAATCGCGCATGAACGATCTGGGATGTTGACCTGAGCTGGTAATGCGATGATTTTGACCCAACAATTGTTCACGTGAATATTGCGAAATGCAACAAAATTTATCGTTAACATAAGTAATATCGCCGTTCACGTCAGTAATGGCGACGATGGCATGTTCGTTAATTGCCAGCTCCAGATCATGAATTTTTTCCAGCGACGTTAACAATTGTGCTTTTTCATGCACTCGCTCCGTCACATCGAGCAAGATCAAACGTAGTACCCGATCACCGACTTCACCCTCTTCAATGGTCAGCTCCAGATGCCCCCAAAATAACATGCCATCGGTCTTCGTCATACGAAAATCGCCAGATTCTGATGTGCCAATATGCAGTAATTTCTTTCGCAGAAGATAGAAACTATCTTGGTATTCTTTATCAATGAAACGCGAGATAGGCTGCCCGACCAGCATCGCCCGCGAGCCACACAAAAGCGTAGAAGCGACGAGATTAGTCTGTAGAATCAAGCCGCTTTCACTCAACGTAAAATAGCCTGCCGGCGCCAGATCATACAGATCAAAATAACGAGCGCGCGACTCTTCCAGCGCCAGTTGCGTTCGACGCAATTCTTCATTTTGCATTTCAAGCTCTACTTGATGCACATGCAATTCATAAAGCATTTCCTGCATCGTTTCTTTCGATGGATCAACTAGATGCTGAGGTTCTACTTTTTTATGAATGATACTTACGGCACGCTCGCGCAAAGCCGGCAATGCGCTTGCATCTTGCTTATTTTGCCGATCTTGCTTATTTTGCTTGTCCTGGTTGCTCATGTACATCTCCGTTGATCAGCCGTTCGGTTGTAGCTGTTGCATAGATCTTTCCTGTCTCGTCAATCAAGGCCGAAGAAACAATGGAAACATCCACCACAGCCCCCTGCTGCGTAAGCCTCTGTGTGCAATATGGCTCGATTCTTTTTGCCTCACTCAGCCGCACCAGCGCACGTAAGACAATGTCTCGCAAAAATTGGCAGACTGGCGCAGTGCCATCTTGAGAAGAACGACACTCGCCTGATACACACCATCTAACTCCTGACACAACAAAAAATAGGGCATCGCAGAACTCTGGTGTTAATAATAAGTTATTTATCCAGACCGCGTTCTAATGCATAAACGGCAATTTGCACCCAGCTACTCCGCCTCAATTTTTTAACTATATTTTACACATGAATTTTGACCGTGCTCTCAGCCACATTCAGATTTCTGGCAATCTCTTTGTTGCTCTCGCCAAGGGCGATACACACCATGGTTTCGCGCTCTCTGGGATTGAGTTTTTCTTTTTCAATTGAAGGCGCTGCATTCATGTCGTTGCGAAATTGCATGACCAGTTTTGCCGTCATGGCATCCTCAATCACGGCTTCACCGTCGGCCGCCCGTTTGATGGAGTGCGTCAGATAATCGGCCTCGATATTTTTGAGCAAATATCCTCGCGCGCCATTTTTCAGGGCAGTCCTGAGATCTTCTGCTTCGTCTGATACGGTCAGTATTAATACGGCGACGCTAGGCATATCTTCTACTATCAATTGCATCGCCTCTAAGCCCGACAAGCCGGGCATATTTAGATCCATCAAGACGACATCCGGCCTTAATTGCTTGGCTTGCTTGACACCTTCCAAACCATCCGCAGCTTCGCCGACGATTTCAAATTCAGAGTTACGTTGCAGCAGTAATTTAATCCCGCTACGAAAAAGCGTGTGATCATCGACCAGTAATATTTTAATTGTTATGTGCATCTCATTTTTGATTCACTTCCGGTTTCAAATACTGCCGGCATTTACATCCGATTAGCGATTGCCATTTTTATGCGACCAAACGTTCCTGGCGCAGCAGATGAAATACAATCGTCGTGCCCTTACTTGGCGTACTTTGTATATCAAGTTGTGCCGAGGGGCGTTCTGCACGTTCTTGCATGATGCGCAGATCAACATGCGAATCCCCTTTTCCCCTGGCGGTGTCCATGGAAAATTCCTGTCCATCACCGGCAATGCTCAATGTAAAATCACGCTCATTGTCGACTCTGACTTTTACCTCGCTGGCCTGGGCATGCTTGCGTACAATCGATAAGGCTTCCTGCAAAATAAACAGCACCTGCAATTGCTGCTCTGGTGCTACCGGCGCACCGCTACCAACAAATTCAATCACGCCATGGACACCGGTCTGACGCTAAAATTTACTGACAACGTTACGCATTTCCGATTCCAGATCACTGTCTTGCAGACGGGTTCTGAAGTTAAGCAATAATTCACGCACATCTTCGTAACTCGCTTGCACACCGGCCCGCAACAGCGGCGCGATATCGCTAATTTCTGCCATGTCGTTACGTTGCAATAAGTCTTCCAGCATTTATACCTGTAGATGTTAAAAATTAAGCCCTTGCGCAATACTGTCATGCAAGCCCCGCGCCAATAAGTTACGCTCTTGTGATACCGCGAATTCTTTTTCCTTAGCAACGAGTCTCTGATTTTCTAGCAGATGGCTGGCATGATTGCAAGGCGGAACAAGATAGGCAACATTGCGGATGACAAAAATATGCCCCGGATCGCAATCGAGTAAGAGGGCGGGATCAACACGTGAGTCGCAGCAACCAATGAGCAAGGTCGTCGGCTTCTGGCCATTGTTTAATTTCTCATAGAGCGCCGCTTCACCAGAAAAATACTTGCTCTGAAAACGTTGAAATCCCTCAATGAAATGCGAAATACCAAATACACCCATTACCGTCATACCAGACTTGATCTGACATCTAGAATTGACCGCCATGCCTATTCATTCTAGGTTCCCGCCTTCGCGGGAACGACGATTTATACCGATGACGTCACTTAAATATTTTTGCATCCTCAAGGGCCGAGCAGTAACGGGATGGAGTACCTATTCAGCCCCCCTATATGACGATACAAAACCGTTCGTTATCGTCATGCCGGATTTGACCCATCGGCGCTAAGCTAAATGGGCAAGCCGAAAATCAACATGAGAAACATTGGCCACGAAAGGCATGAAACGCACGAACTACAAAGCAAGAAAATAGGCAAAATAGCTGGTTTATGTATTTTTTTGTGCTTGTTTTTTTCATGTTTTTCGTACCTTTCGTGGACAAAAAAATGATCGTTTCATAGGGAGCTAAATAGTAACGGGATGGATTAAAATTCCAAAAAGCACCTAGCCTGAAGCGCCCTGTTCATGGGGGTTCCAGGGCAGATGCCTTGTAGACCCGCATGGATACTGCGCTCTGACATTACTTCGATTTCAATTGTTGCCAGCAAAGCCAAGGCAATCGCAAGAAGCTTGCGGAGCGAACGTACACTACACAAAACACGATCCAGGCTGGCAGCGGCACCAAGACGGTATAATGCGCGGCTAAATTAAAGGATTGATTATGAAAATGCGTACCAAACGGCGTCACCTGAATTATCGTTGCCTCTACAATCACCAGCTCAGTTTGGTCTTGGAAGCAGCATTTGCAGAATTCAAAGAAAATTTCAACGAGCAAGGTGGTTCTTTGAATAATTCTTTGGAGTCAGTACAACAACTGGGCGAAAGTTATCGTCATTTTAAGAAGTTCGCAATGCGTTTCGCTATTGCCCGTTAATCACTAACGGTATTGGTTACAGGCGAGTGTTGCAAGAAAATTTCTTCTCTTGCAACACTGGATGTCTTCAAGCGCTGCTGATTTTTTATTCCCGCCAACGCTCTACTCTTCTTACTCTTCTTCTTACTCTTCTTCTTACTCTTCTTCTTACTCTTCTTCTTACTCTTCTTCTTACTCAGTTTCTATCTTCACACCGCGCCAAAATGCCATCATTCCGGCGATCTGTTTCGCTGCATCTTTGGGTACTGGATATACCCAGACGGCATCTTCATTGACTGCGCCATCCACTTGCAAGCTGTAATAACTCGCCGTACCTTTCCAGCCGCAGACGGTATGTTTATCACTTGCGATCAAGTAAGCGTGATTCACGCACTGTGAGGGGAAATAGACGTTATTTTCAACGATCTGTACTTCCGTATCCTGCGCCTCGGCAATGACGGCGCCATTCCAGATTGCTTTTTTCATTTTAGTCCTCTTCAAGTTCTTTGTTTAAAAAACGTGCCAGGCGTATGCCGGACACTTGCCAGCGTGCAGATGCCGGGAAAAAATTTCTGTAAGTGAGACGAGCGTGATGCAAGGGCGTACACCAAGATGAGCCACGCAGCACATATTGGTTGACCATGAATTTGCCGTTGTATTCGCCGATGGCACCTTCGGCGCTGGCGTAGCCGGGATACGGCGCGTAGCTGCTGCTGGTCCATTGCCAGCAATGATCAAATAGCTGTTGCGGCGCATTCTCTTGCTGCGCCGCATATTCCCACTCAGCCTCGGTAGGCAGGCGTGCGCCGACCCAATGCGCATAGGCCGCCGCTTCAAAATACGACAGGTGCGACACCGGTTTAGACAAATCCAGGTCTTGCAGACCATACAGGCCAAACTCTTGCCAGTTGGCTCCTTGCAACTGCCAATACAGCGGATGGCGCAACTGCTGAGTCTTGATGCTATCCCAGCCCTCCGCCAGCCACAGCCCGGCATTCTGATAGCCGCCTGCTTCGATGAAGGCCAGATATTCGCCATTGCTTACCAGGCGAGTTGCCATGTCAAAAGCCTCGACAAACTGACGGTGACGCGGTGTTTCATTGTCGAAGCAAAAACCCTTGCCTGTGTGCCCTATCTCCAGCAAAACGGCTTCATAGCTTTGCCAGGTGAACGGGCTGGCCCAATGCGGCTCAGGCAAGGGCGAAATAAACAGACCCGGCAACATCGGATTACACGACAACAAATGCTTCACATCGGTCAGCATGAGTTCTTGATGTTGCTGCTCGTGCTGCAAGCCCAATTCTAATAAGCCCGCCAATTTTGCCAAACCACCGTGCTGCCACAGCACCAGGACGCGTGCATCCACATTTTGTCTGTAGGCAAATACCTGCTCAAGGCTGGGGCGTGTCAACAAGCCGCGTTGCGCCCGGGGATGCTTCTCGCCTATGCCGTTGTAGTACGAATTAAACAGCATGCGAAAGGCCGGATGAAAGGGCTTGAAGTCGGGTTCCAGCGCTTCGAGAATGAAGGTTTCAAAAAACCAGGTGGTGTGCGCCAGATGCCATTTGATGGGGCTGGCGTCTGGCATCGATTGCGCCATGCAATCTTCTGCCGATAAGGGTGCAGCAATAGCGAGCGAACGCTGCCTCACCTGTTGCCAGCGATCGAGTATGGTGAGTTCAGGCATCGATCCCCCCATGTTAAATAGCCTGCGCGTACATCACGGCGAACCCAGCCGATGGATCAGTCCAGTAACGCGCCCGGCCAAACCCGGCCTGTTCCAGTAATTGCAAAAAAGAAGCGACCGTATATTTATAACTATATTCAGTGTGTATACGCTCGCCTTTGGCAAATCGACGTTTGCTGTCTGGCCAATGTATCGTCACATCGATACGCGCTTCCAGATACATTTCTATGCGCGCCATATCCGCATTAAAAAAAGCACGATGCCGCCACTGCCTTACATCAAAATCGCTGCCTAAAACACGATTGACGTGTCGCATTAAATTGAGATTAAATGCGCTGGTCACTCCCAGCGCATCATCATAGGCGGCATCAAGTATCGCGCTGTCTTTAATCAGATCAACCCCGATCAAAATACCACCATCAGGTGTGTCGCCACTCACATCGCAACCGGCACGCAGTTGGCGTAAAAATCCTAGTGCGTGTTCCTGATCGAAATTTCCTATCGATGAACCCGGGTAGAAGAACAAACGCTTATCGCTGCGTACTTCATCGGGCAAATGCCATGGCGAGAAAAAATCTAGCCCTAAAGCAGTCATTTCTATGTGCGGAAACCGTTGTTGCAAGCGGTTCACTGACTCGTACAAATGATCAACAGAAATATCAATCGGCACGTATTGCTGCGGATGTAATTGCGGAAATAAGCGTGCAGCTTTAGCGCAGTTTCCCGCTCCTAAATCAATCAATGTCGCACCGGTACCGATCACATGCGCCATCTCAGATAGATGGCGGTTAAAAATATCGGCTTCGGTACGTGTTGGATAATATTCTGGCAGTTCGCAAATCGCTTCAAACAAGACCGAACCCATGGCATCATAGAAATATTTCGGCGACACATGCGCTGCCTCAGCCAACAACCCGGCTTCCAGTTCTTGTTGTACTTTGCTTTGCTTCAGATGCCTTGATAATGGCTGAAAAGCGTCTTGAATGATGGGTGGCAAGGTCGGCATAAAATCACTTTTTTAATCAACGGACGTGACAGTATGCTTCAAATTTTACAACAACGCCCATGGCTAGCAAACTTGTAGAACCACGGCAATTATATTCAACCAATACGGCGCGCCCAACACGCAGCATTCATGCACCTTTCAAGCCAGGCATGAAAATCAAGCGTTGATCGCTTTACGCCCAATGGCAGAATCGTCAGAGAAAAAGCCATCAATACCAGCGTCGATATAATGTCGGATCTCAGCGATAGAGCCCATTTCATTGCGGGCATTCTCGCCATTTCCATCTCTGAAATCAGCCGCCAGAAACCGATTTTCCGGACGGAAAGTCCAGGTATGTATCAGCAAACCGGCGTCATGGGCATCGTTGATGAGCGCAGTTGGCTTACCTAGCTTACCGTCTGTCAGCAAAGGAATCAAAGCGCGTGAGGGCGGCGCAACCACATCGGCATAACGTGCAATATCGCGCAATCCGGCCTTCGACGACATTTTTCCAAAACTCAAGTCGCCCCCTGCGGCAACCACATCGGCGGGACGAATATCACCTTCCGCAACCAATTGCATTAACCGGATATTGTCTTTCTTACCGATCACACTGCGAATGTATTTGAGGTTCGCCACTTCAAAGGACTGTATCTCTATCGGACAGCGCTTGGTATAGTCGTGCGCAGTCAGGCTTTTCAAAAAATTATCCTCAACTGGCAGGCCGACCTTAGAAAAATAGGTGGAATGCTTCAACTCAGGAATGAGCCCAATCAGGCGGCCAAGCGTTGCTGATTGCGCTGCGGTGAAATCGATGATTTCGTCCCAGGTTAAAATCTGAAACATACCGTCATAGAATGTATTTTGCGGACGCACTTTTGGCAAACGCTCGATAGCACGCAGAGACTTTAATTCACTTAACGTGAAATCATCGCAAAACCATCCCGTGTGCGTCTGTCCGTCTATGGTCTTGGTTGTACGCTTAACAGCAAACTCAGGACGCTGAGAAACATCGGTAGTTTCGTCGAGTATCGCTTCATGGCGTGCGACTAAAACACCATCCTTGGTGCTGACCAGATCTGGCTCAATGTAATCAGCACCATCAGCGATCGCTTTGGCATACGCCGCCAGTGTATGTTCAGGCCGCAATGCAGAGGCGCCACGATGTGCGAACAACTCCACTTTACGCGATGGAGAAGCTAGCGCCTGAGATGCAAAACCCATGGAGTCAAGAGACAAAATGGAGCCGCTCATTGCGGCTGTTTTCAAAAAAGAACGACGATTAAATTTCATCTTTATCATTCTTTAAAAGTCGGCGCCACATGTCACAAAATACTGACGCGGCGCAATCGGAAACGTATTGTAGGTGCCACTCGCGGCGCCCACCACCACCACGGAATCGCCTTTAATCTGATTGAGGTTCGTGATATTGAGGCGCACTCTGGCGTTTTTGATGAAATTGTTTTGCGCCATCGGAATCTTCACATTGACGCCAAGATTCAACATGAAATAACTCTTGACGGCTAGATCGTTGGTGTAAGTGGCATAGCGCTTGCCGACATAATCCCCGATCAATTGCGTCTCTATTTCACCGAATGTCGCCGATGCGACAAACTTATTCATCCACTCCGGGCTGCCAGGTATTTTTTTACCAGAGGTCGGCACCAGCGCTTTTCCGTTACTGTAATCGTCAGAATAAACCGAACGATTGTAGGACAAGGCATCGTAGAAACTGACATCTCGACCAAAATGCACGGTGCCCGCCAGATCAATACCATCAGTCGTGACACTTCCGACGTTGGCAAGAATAGGATTGCCGCCGATGATTGATGAGATCACCGGTGTCGGGCTGATTTGCAATAAACGATTGCTGAAATCGACGTGATACATCGTGACCTGGCCATCAAATTTATCGAGCGGCCCCAGATCGAGATTGCGCTTACCGCGCAGACCAGCCTCATAAGTTAGGGACGTTTCTGGTCGTGCTGTATTCTTGAATAAATCAAACGCAGCCTGGCTTGCCAAACTCCATGGTGAGGCACCGCCACCACCGTAAGTCACGAATTGACGCATATTCTGTTGGACATTGACGAACAACTGATCACGCATGCTCAGGTCCCAGAGTAGACCAAGCTGTGGCAAAAACCACTTTTTAGTATCAATCTCACCGACCGGCAAAGCTAGAGAACCGCCAGAGATTGCCCCCACACGAGGTTGCACGGGAAAGTCTCCCTTTGCATATTGCAAGCTCGATTTAAAGCCCGCTTGTAAGACCATGCCCGGACGCACGCGCCACTCATCTTGCAAGTGAAATTGGATCACGTTATTACGAATTTCGCTGCCGTATTGAGTAATTAAAGGATGACTCGGACGATCATAAGGAGAACTTGGATTATTTACATCCAGCGGATACCAGCGACGATACGCTGAAGAGTCGTTGTGCTCCCACCAGCCGCCAAATTCAAGCTGATGGTTGCCAAACTCAGAGCGCAAGTTGGAGATCAGGCCCGAGCGATGAATATCATATTCTGTTGTGCGGGTTGCATATCCTGAATTGCCAAACACTTTTTTCAAATCTTGATTGGGAAAATAAACACCGAACAAACCAGGCAATCCCGCAGCGCCTATCGGGCCGGCAACCACGCCAACACCATCATCCTTATGGAAATAAACCTGGTTCGACCAGACAGTAGATTCGTTCAGGTTCAGATCATATTTAGCATATGTCAGAATATCCTTACGCTGCGCGTCGCTATAATAATTGTGATAGTTCGAACCGTCAGCAGCCGGCGTAGCACCTGTTGGCGACAAGTAGGTCAAGGCAGCAGGAAAATCAGGATACAAGAACGGGCGTGTGTAGGGTGAGCTCTTCTCACCAGTCACATGAACCGTACTGTCTTCGTTCGGTTCTATCTTATCGTTATAGTTAAAATACAAGGTAAGTTTGCCGGATGGTGTGGTGCTGACAAATTTTGCATTGAGTTGTTTGCCGCCTTGTTTCCCTTCAAAATCCCAGGCCCGTGCGTCCTGACGCATGATAGAAACATAGGCTGCATTGCCCTCGCCAAAAGTACCGGTATCAAAACGCGCGTAAGTACGCGACGTACTGTAACTACCCACGGTCTGCTCTATGGTGGTTTTTTGTTTGGCTAAAGGATCGCTGCTAAAAACCTCAATCGTGCCGCCTAGATTGCTCGTCGATGGCGTAGAGAGATTACCGGCACCGGAGGATAAAATCACATTTTTAACATTCTCACTGATGACCGCGCGTTGTGGTGACAAGCCATTGTAATTACCATATTGTTGGTCGCCAAGCGGGACGCCATCCATCGTGTAACCGAGTTGCTGCCCATTGAATCCATGCACAAACAAGGACAGATTTTGTTCGTTGTTTCCCCATGGGTCAGCCGTTGCAAACGTGACGCCAGGTAAGGTCTGCAATGACTTCACCGGATTAATACCAGGCAGAATTTTCTGCATTTCGCTACCGCGTACTGACACCGCAGAGCGCGTCGTCTGAGAAGAAATTTCGACAGTTGCAATGGCACTATCTATCATTTCTTTCTTATTTACATCAGAACTCGCGGCTATTGACTGCGCAGCGACAGGCTGCGCGAAAACGAATAAACAAGCGGTCGATGCTATCGCCAATGCCGGCGCTGAGTAGCTCAATATTTTTTTCTTAAAACTAACTGGTTTCATGGGGTTCTCGTGAAGAACTATCGGTAAATGGGGGTAAGTGATCAAGGTCAAGGCTGTCGAATTTTAATTATTATTTATGACGACAAAATGACAATCCCAAAGCGAACTGAGTTGCACCCCACGCCAATAAATTTTGTCACTGTCGCGTCACATCCCAAGTGTAGTTTCCGTGCTGCTATTGCCACAAAATGGACGATTCCATATCAAGGTACTCGTCGTATATTCATCTGACGAAGTTCGACACAATCGACTTAATAACAGGGGAGAAAAATGTTCAAAAAAATAATCAAGCGCTTGATGGTCACGGTAATCATCGCGGTCGCGGCGGGTAACGCGGCGCATGCGCTAACGTATGATTTTTTATTGCTGGAAGCGTCCTGATGCAAGCGCAAGGAAAGTAAACGTTGCCGTGACCTGCAGTAAATATTCACAGTCTCGATAACTTTTATCGCCGGCTTCCTATTGATATTTATTCCAGCGTAAAGTTCTTTCGTCCCTCGCTTCTTTCCTTAAGTGACCCGCCAATAATGGGTCATGATCTGAAGACTGCGGATTGCCGTCGAGGAGCAAGGCCATCTCATGGATCGCTACTGGATAATCCCCCTCAGCGGAACGCTCCAGCCATTCTCGTGCCTTGAGCTGATCTCGCTCCACGCCTTCGCCGGCCGTGTAAGCGTTAGCCAATAAAAACATGGCCTGCGCATTACCGCCAATGCTGGCTTGCTTTAGCCAGTGAACCGAGAGTGCAAGATCACGCGGGTGTCCTTCGCCATATTTGGTCATTCTGGCGAGCATGAAGCTCGCCTTGGAATTATTTTGTGTGGCTGCCGATGCATACCATTTCCACGCTTGTGCAAAGTTTTGTTGCAGCCCTAATCGCGCTTTGTAATTGGCTTCCGCCAGTTCAAACTGCGCCGCTACATCCCCGGCATTAGCCGCCTTGTCAAGCCAGCTAAGTGCCTCTGGGTAGCGAACCTGAGAAGCTGAAAGAGCCAGGCCCAATTCACGTTGTGCTATCGGAAATCCTTGCTGGGCCCATCGGCTCAGTGTCGCCATGGAGGATTCATCTCGCGTCAGCAAAGCGCGTACGCCAACGCTTTCAATTTGGGCTGCGGCAGGGGCGCTATCTGTGCCGGCAAACCGTATCAATACCAAAGTCATCACGACCAACATGACCATCATCACCGGCCATCTGAGGCTACGCATCTTCATGTTCTTACCATATAAAAAAGCTACTCCCGATTTCAGGAGTAGCAGTACTCATCGTTGATGCTGCCAAACGACCGCATCACATTGTTACTGATTCAAATTAATTGAATACTTAGCAAAACCGCTCGCATCGAGCGTTCCTTCTGTCTGTACGCGGCTTAAACCTAAAGTCTGTGCAACGCCTAACTTCCCTGGGGCAGAACGCAAAATAACCGGCCCTTGCGTTGCCACCTTGACGAAACTCCAGCTTTGGCCAGAGCCATTGGCGGCGGCAGTAATTTTTCCTTGTTTTTTCAAATAGGCACTCACGATAGCTTGGCTAGCATCCGGCGATTTGATGATGGTTTTGCTGCCATCGATCCCAGGAAAGTTGCCGCCACCACCTGCCCGATAATCATTGGTGGCAACGATAAAGTCATCAGCATCGGCAATCTGGCTACCTGCATAAGTCAGGTTAATGATACGGCTACCCGCGGCCTGCGTGACATCAATCTGATACTTCAACGCATTATTTTCCGCATAAAAAACATCATAGTTATAGATCGTTGAATACGAAGGAACCAGATCTTGTTCTACGGTGATGGACGGATCAATTTTATTAAATTGTTTAGCCGAAGTTTCCAACCACTTCTTTAAATCCGATCCTTTAATCTTCACGGCCTGCAAATTGTTATTACCATACAGGTACAAATCGCCAGGATTACGCACCTGCAATCCGACTGGTGCTGCCGGTGTGGCAGTCGGTGCAACGTCAGTGAAATCGGTTGGGCCGTTGCGTCCTGCCTTAAACGGGGCGCTGCATGAGATGACGGGAATGGCCTTGTAACTGACTAATGTCGTGTCGGTAGAATTGGCAATGAAATTTTTCACATAGTCGATTTGCGCCTGATTGACAATTTGAATCGCACTGACGTCGCCGACCAATGCAAAGTAAGCAGACATTTCAAAATTGGTAGTTGTACCCAGAGGCTGGGTGGCGTAACTCAAGGTCGCCTTATGTTCGGTATCGACCAGTGGCGCGATACTCGGATCGGCCGCAACAATTGTCGTACCATCGGTATATTTGAAACCGCGTGCTTCGACATTGGTTTGATCTTTTTGTACAACCCATTTTCCAGACTGGTACTTCAACACCAGCTTGATAATGCCAAGGCGGCGTCCCCAACTTTGCGCCATGACCGTTGGCACACCATTGACGAAACCATTGACGGTGTCAACCTGTGCCGCTGGCAATGCGGCTAGCGAGGCATCAACGGCTGGCCCACCGACCTCTTTCGCCTTCGGGAAAATCAGATGCGAATGGCCTAACAGTAAGGCATCAATGCCTGTCGTGCTCAAGTGTAGGCTACCGTTTTCCATTTTCGGGCTATACGGTGATGCATCGAGCCCGCCATGCGAAAGCGCAACAATCAGGTCGGCGCCCTTGCTGCGTAATTCGGGAACATATTTGTTCGACGATTCCTGTACGCCGTTGACCATGACTTTTCCAGCCAGGCTTTTTTGATCCCAATCCATCACTTGTGGCGGCACAAAACCCATAATGCCGACATTGAGTTTGACGCTGATCGCCGTGCCATCGGGTTTGGTTGCGGCAAATTGTTTGGCGATAATCGCATACGGATTAAAGATAGGCTTTTGGCTGGAGATGCCAACCATATTGGAGAGCACAATAGGAAAATTGGGGGCACCGCAGTTCACGCCTTTTTGTATATCTGGAATGCCAAAGTCCGTATTCGTAATTTGGCTCAGAAAATTCAAGCCATAGTTAAATTCATGATTACCCAACCCTGCACCATCATACTTAAGGGCATTCATGACCTTGTGAACGGCCAGAGTGGCGCTACAACTTACCGGAGCCGCTACAGCCTGATAATCGCCGAGTAAAGTACCCTGGATAACATCGCCATCATCTAATAAAACGTTGTTAGGATTTTCCGTCCGCGCTGCACTGATCAGAGACGCTGTGCGTTCCAGACCCAGACTGGTATCGGCCTTTAAACCGTAATAGTCATAACTGAGAATGTTTTGATGAATGTCCGTCGTTTCCAGCAAGGCCAATTTAAGGATGGTG
>JACMRF010000046.1 GCA_014376575.1 Undibacterium sp. | reverse complement strand
TGGAATGCTCCGTGAAAAAAAAATAATTAGTTCGAGTTAGAACTAATATATCAAAAAAAGTTCAAGTCTGCTGAGGATGCTTTAAATTTTGTTCTTAATAATATTAATCGTAACTATTTATTAGCGATGACGATGAATAAAAAAACAGACCTCTGAACGCCGAGACGCCGAGACGCCGAGACGCCGAGATGCAGAGGCACAGAGGGATAACAAAGACAGAGTAACGCATTTTGTATGCTGTCTCCTGTCTTTCTCCGCGTCTCTGCGTTGAGCGGTTTTGACCTTTCTCTTAGGCGCTGAATATCTACTATTAATCTAGGTAAGAGTGAAGTAGATATTGAAGTCAGATGGTCACAAACCTAGTTGTAAAAATAATATTTTTAATGAAAGGTCTTGAAACATGGAATTTATTTTTGAGCTTCTATTTCAATTTTTTGGCGAATTCTTACTGCAAATTATGTTTGAAATTTTAGGGGAAGTGGGCCTGCATATCCTACGCGAACCATTCAACAAATCACCCAATCCCTGGTTCGCTGGTATCGGTTATACTTTCTTTGGCTCGCTTGCCGGAGCGCTGAGTTTATGGATATTCCCCACCTTGCTTATTGTTTCTCATGCGGCACAGATTGCCGGTTTGGCGATAACCCCCTTTTTGTCGGGTGCGGCGATGGTGGCAATTGGTGCCTGGCGCCGCAGCCGCGACCAGGAAATCATCCGGCTCGATAAATTTGCGTAGGCTATCTGTTTGCCTTGTCGATGGCCTTTGTCAGGTATTCTTTCGGGCATTGAATAAGACGGCTTCTTTGCGTCAAATCCCTGCTTGGTGTTCCAAATGTAGAATGATGCCCGGCCTGGAGCGCACTGTTTATGCGGGTTTCCAGACACTCTGGCCTGCAAGCCGCATGGGGATTGCGTGTTGGCGATGCCTGATATTGAAATTGTAAAACGACTTGAAGACAAACGAGTCTTTACATTAAGCGCCGGTGACGTACCAATACTTGCTCTGTATCTTTGAAGTAGTCTGCCAACTTTTCTACCATGTAGACTGAGCGATGCTGGCCACCGGTGCAGCCTATTCCCACCGTGAGATAGCTACGGTTGTCATGCTTGAAAGCAGGCATCCATTTTTCGATGAAATTGCGGATATCTGCATACAAGTCCTGCGCCATTGCCTGGCTGTTGAGGAAGTTGATGACGGGGGCGTCTTGCCCTGTTAAGGGGCGCAAGCTGTGATCGTAATAAGGGTTGGGAAGCATGCGCACATCAAACACAAAATCCGTGTCGAGTGGCACGCCGATTTTGAAGGCGAAGGATTCAAACATCAAGGTTAGCGGCGAGTGCGCTATTTTGATGACGTCTTTCACCCAGGCGCGTAAGGTGTTGGCGCTCAGGTTGGAGGTATCCACCACGTGCGCCAGAAATTGCAGTGTGGCCAACATTTCACGTTCTTCCTGTATGCACTCAGTCAGACTGAGGCGCTTGCCCATGGGTTGGGCTTGTTGCAGGCGGTGTGAGAGCGGGTGGCTGCGCCGCGTCTCTGAAAATCGTGCCACCAAAGATTCTGTGCTCGCGGTGAGAAACAAGACTTTGACTTCGTGGCCTTCTTTTTTAAGTTTTTCTATTGTGTCGGGCACGCTGGTCAACAAATGCGCGCTACGTGAATCGATTGCCATGGCGGCAGATTGTATGCCTTCGGCAATCAGTGTATGGACCAGCTCAGGCAATAAACTCGGTGGAAGATTATCTACGCAATAAAATCCTGCATCTTCCAGTACATTAAGAGCGACGGATTTGCCAGAACCGGAAATGCCTGAGATGAGCAAGATACGCATAAGAAAAAATAAAAAAAGTAGGTGAGAGAAACTCGGATAGAAAAGAGTCTACTCGCTATCTTCGTTCATTGCCCGGCGTTGTTTTTCCATGAAATCTTCAAGCGTATTGATACCACGCAACTGCAAGATCGTATTGCGTACCGCGGCTTCCAGCAGAACCGCAATATTGCGGCCGGCAGCAACCGGGATGACTACTTTTTTGATGGGTAATCCTAAGACTTCTTCAGCTTGTGAGTCGATCGGTAGGCGTTCGTAATTTTCTTCCAGCGTGCTACGCTTAACCAGATGCACGATCAACTTCAGGCGCATTTTGCGGCGCACGGCTGTTTCGCCAAAAATGGCCTTGATATCGAGCAGTCCCAATCCGCGCACTTCCAGCAGATTTTGCAATAATTCAGGGCAGCGGCCTTCGATCATGTTGGGTGCGATGCGGGAGAATTCGACGGCGTCATCGGCGACCAAGCCGTGGCTACGCGAAATGAGTTCTAGACCCAATTCACTTTTCCCCAGACCGGATTCACCGGTGATGAGTACGCCTACGCCAAGAACGTCCATAAAAACGCCATGCATGGTGACGCGTTGCGCCAGTTTTTTTGATAAATAAACACGTAAATAATCAATCACTTGCGCGGCCGGTAAAGGCGTAGAAAACAAGGGAATGTTCTTGTCATCGCAATTGGTGAGAAAGTCTGGCGGCGATTCTAAACCCTGCGCCACAATCAGCGCTGGTGGATCACCGGCGACCAGTTCCTTGAAGAGATTGCCACGCGAGATGGGCGACAAACGGTGGTAATACCTGAGTTCCTGATGCCCCAGTATTTGTATGCGTCCGGGATGAATCAGATTTAAGTGACCGACCTGATCAGCGGCTGAGGTGGCGTCACCGGTGATTTGTTTGTCACCACCCGAGAAACCGGCGAACCATCCTAGTTGCAGGGATTCGCGGTTGTCATCGTAGATTTTTTGTATCGTAAGTTCAGTCAATATTGGCATAATGATCACCGCAAAATACGATGCTGGTTAAATTGACTCAGGAAATTGACTGCAAATTAGGTTGCCAGGAAATGATTTTTTCATAAATAACTGCGGCATCAGGCTCAGCGTTGAGCGCTTCGCGGAAATCTTCATTGGACAGCATTTCGGCGATTTCAGAAAGAATTTCCAGATGCTGCTGAGTGACATGGTCAGGCATAAGTAAAAATATTAATATACTCACCGCCTGGCCATCTGGCGATTCAAAGGGTATCGGTTCTGCCAGTCGCACAAAGGCCGCAATGGGTGCCTTCAATCCTTTGATTCTGCCATGGGGGACGGCAACACCATGTCCTAGTCCGGTGGAGCCTAATCGTTCTCGGGCAAACAGATTTTCCGATACGGTAGAGCGCGCAATGCTGCAGTTATTTTCAAATAATAAACCAGCTTGTTCAAAAGCACGTTTTTTACTGGAAACTTCAAGGTCCAGGAGGACATTGGCAAGGGGTAATATTTTCGCGATATTCGTCATGATGCAAGAGCAGTGGTGATGCGGAAAGTTGCGGTGTTTGACATTTACAGAATGCAAATTATAGGCTTCTTTTTCCTTATGGGGATAAAACCTGTATGGGCCGATTGGCGAGTAACGCCTCAAAATCAACGGCGGACAAGGGCTTGCTGAAATAAAACCCCTGAATTTCCTGACAGCCCGAGTCTCTTAGAAAGACCATTTGGTCAATTTGTTCCACACCCTCTGCCGTCACCGTCATACCCAGGGCGCTCGCCATGGCAATAATGGCATGAGTTAATGTGACGGAATCCTGATTGCCCGGGATGGCACTGATGAAGGAGCGGTCAATTTTGAGATTGTCGATGGGAAATCGTTGCAGATACGACAGAGAAGAGAAGCCCGTACCAAAATCATCGAGAGAAATACTGACGCCAAGTTTCTTGATGGCATGAAATACGGGCAAAAGCAGTTCAACTTCACCCATCAATAAGCCTTCGGTAATTTCAAGTTGCAAAGCATGCCCGGGCAAGCCACTGTCTTCCAGTGTTTGCTTGATGAACTTCGGCAGATTGGGATCTTGAAATTGTTTTGGCGAGATGTTGACGCTGATGACCAGATCGCTGACAAATTTTTCGCGCCAGCTCTTTGCCTGCTGGCACGATTGTTCTAGTACCCATCGGCCAATCGGCAAAATGAGTCCAATTTCTTCAGAAATAGGAATGAATTCGTTGGGTTGTATCAGATCGGAATCCGGCATTTGCCAACGAATAAGTGCTTCTGCACCAACGATGCGCGAAGTTCGGAGACACACCTTAGGCTGGTAGAACACTAAAAATTCTTGCTCCACGAGCGCACGGCGTAAATTGCGCTCCAGCGAGTAGCGATGTTGTGCGCGAACGTTGAGCTCTGTGGTGAAGAACTGGTAATTATTGCGGCCGGATTCTTTGGCCAGATACATTGCAGAATCTGCGCAGCGTAATAAAGTAGGGCCGTCCAACGCATCATGCGGGAACACGCTGATACCGATCGAGGTGCCGAGATGATATTCGTTGCCATCGATCGAAAACGGTTCGCGCATTCTCGCCAATACCCGCTCTGCCAGCTCCTTCAGATGTTGAACGCTGTCAAACGCTTCTGCCACGATGACGAACTCGTCGCCACCCAATCTGGCCAACATGTCAGTGGTGCGTATGCATGAGTTGAGTCGTGTTGCAACATCACATAATAGACTGTCACCGGCTGCATGACCTGCCGTGTCATTGACATTTTTAAAGCGATCAAGATCGAGGAAAATAACGGCCACTTTATGCTGTTGCGCGTTGGCCAATGCTAGCGTTAGACGCTGATGAAGATGATGGCGGTTCGGTAATCCGGTCAGGGCATCATGGGTCGCGATGTAATTGAGTTGACGCTGCGTTTCTCTAAATGCGGTGGTATCAGTAAACGAAATAAGAATAGCGCTGACATTGCCATTATTAAGATCCATAATCGGCAATACATTGACTAATAACCAGGCAATACTCTGGTCGCGTAATTGCAAGCCTATAGACAGATTGACGATTGCGGTGCCAGTACGAAATACCCTGGAAGCAGGATCATCGCCAAGATTTATTTCAGTACCATCTTCACCGATGATACGTTCAAAATAACGATGCCGGCGTCCTGTCGTGAGCGGGTCCTTGATTTTGAGAATGCGTTGGGCGCTAGGATTACAGGTGAGGATTTTGCCCATTGGCCCCAACACCATAATGCCTTCAGTCAGATTGGTGACGACGGAGCGATAACGTTCTTCGCTCTGCTCCAGACTTTGCTCCATGTTCTTTTTGTCTATCGCCAGAGCGATCAGATCCGTGGCATCAATAATCAATGCCTGTTCATCTTCAGAAGGCGAGCGATGCATGTGGTGATACACATCGACTGTTCCCAGTATGACCTTGAATGCGGTTTTGATGGGTAAGGACCAACAAGAATGCATTCCATGTTGCAGCGCAATTTTTTTGTTATTTACCCACAATGGACTAATCTCGATGTCCTCGATAATGGTAATTTTCTGGTTATGTATCGCCGCACCACAAGAGCCTGAATACAAGCCCACTGCTACACTCTCAAAGTCTTTGCAAAACGCATTTGGCATTGAAGGAGCCGCCGCCAAGGACAGACGCTGATGACTCGCGTCAAGTAGCATGATGGTACACAAAGAGCCGTTGTCCAATAGCCTTTCCATCCGATCACATACATCTTCTAGTATGTGTGGCAAAGGCTTGTCGAGCGCAATCATTTCGAGAATTTCTTTCTCGTGGTGTAGTGCCTCGTGAACCCGGCTAGGCGGCTGCCTTAGGATAACTGGTCTGCTACCTTGGGGCGCATTCACAGGCGAGACAGCGAGCGGTGATATGGCAAGATTGCGCACCGTCAGTTGCCATGTATTTTGCGCCTGATAAGTAAAATAATTTGTGCGTACTTCAACTTCGATCAGTTGCCCATCCAGCGTTTTGCAGTAGCAAAGCTGGGCTGTGGGTACGCTACGCCCGGTACTTATGTTTGATAAACATAATGGATCATTACCTTGTCTGGAAAAAGGAAAAAACGTATCGGCCCGCATCCCTGTCACTTGACTTTGCTTGGTCGCTCGCAATAGTTCAAGACCAAGTGGATTGACATACGTAACCGAACCATCGACGAGCAGGAAAATAGCATCCTGATCACGTGTTGGCAGCGCAGCTTGCCAATCTATGTCAGCGACGAGATTGTTTTTCGGGACAAGGATTTGAGATTGTGAACTCACGAAAATCGAAGCTTAAGCGCAGAGTAAAGTTGTCTAGCACTGTAACCGAAGCCAGAGCAGCTCACAACTTTAATTGAAATCTATTTGCATTTATAGTAAGAACTCATTAAGAACTCATTCAGACGTTCTTAACATTAGTTGAGATCGACGCGCACAAACATCAGCAAGACGTCGCCATTTCCCTTGTTTCGCGAGAATCTGGGAATGTAGGCTGCCATCAATTTTGTGCTGCGCGTACCAACCGAACCTACTGGTACAACACCCGGAAAAGGTAGGCCAGAAAAGTAATCGGTTCTGCTGAAAATGATTGCTGTAGCGCCGATGCCCGCTTCGTAGCGATCAGCTAAGGGTTGCATCCATTGATACGCATAGCCAACCATGAATTGTGGTTTGAAATGCGAATCAGATATGGCAAGGCCGTAGATCGATTCTTCGTTATCTTTTTTATCCCTGATCGCTTTGGTAAACCCCAGGCCCCACGCTTTTTCATTTAATTCGGCAATACGTTGCGCTGTATAGGTATTGCGTCCGTGGCGCGCGTAGCCTGAGAGCATCAGAGATGTTGTGCCGTTGTCATATATGTCTAGCGTCTTAGTTTTCGCCTGATTCCACCAACTTGTCTCCTGCGTGTTTGGCGCGTCTGGCGTTACCAGCGCTGTTGGTGTTAGTTGTGCTTCTTGCGCAACACTTGTATGTGCTGCGCTGACGAGAAATGTAACGAGGCAAAGCGCGGTAGCGAATTTTTTAATGGTAATTAATGACATGATTTGTATGGAAAGAGGTGACGTTGTGGACGCTTATTTATTGTCTTGCGCAGCGGGCATTAGACGGCTTTTGTCCCGTGCTGAAATTGCTGCGCCAAGGGTTGATGTCTAGCCCGCCACGTCTGGTGTAGCGCGCATAAACAGAGAGTTTTTGCGGTTTGCATTGCTGCATGATGTCGGTAAAAATTCGCTCTACGCATTGCTCGTGAAATTCGTTATGTTCACGAAATCCGATCAGATAGCGCAACAGACTTTCCTGGTCGATGGCCGCACCAACATACGAAATTTGTACGCTGCCCCAGTCCGGCTGGCCAGTGACCAGGCAATTGGATTTAAGCAGATGTGACACCAGCGTTTCTTCTACCGGTGCGACCTGATGATCCGCCTTGAGCAATGAAGGATTGGGCGTATAAACATCGATCTCGATATCGAGTCTATCAAGCAAAATACCATCGAGTTCCTGCATCTTCAGCGTCGAAAAATTCTCTTGTGCGATCAAGCTGACTTGTACCGCGGCGCCAAAGCCTGCCGACAGATCGGTCTGCAATAAACTCAGTAACGCCTCTGTTCCTGCCAGCCTGGTTTGGTTGTAGGAGTTGAGATAGAGTTTGAAGGATTTGGATTCAATAATATTTGGTGAGTCAGCCGGCGCCATGATGGTGGCAATCGCCACCTGTGGCTTGCCGCGCAAATTGAGCCACGACACTTCGTAGGCATTCCAGATATCCATACCGAAAAACGGCAATTGCGCATGCGCCTTGATGCCAAGCTCAAGACGCTTATCCAATCGAGGAATCGGAAAGAGTAGTGAGGCATCGTAATGCGCCGCGTATGCTGTGGGTTTGCCGAGTAAGGACTGTTCCGGTTGATTCGCTTTATCTGCTGCTGTCATGATGCTGCCAAAATATGAGGTAACAAAGGACTATCCTAAAAATAATTGGTAAGCGGGATTGCTGCTCTCATCCCAATAGCGATAGCCTAGCGTCGTCAAAAATTCTTTGAACGCTTTCATCTCTTTCTTGGGCACTTGTAGGCCGACTAAAGTTCGGCCGTAGTCAGCACCGTGATTACGGTAATGGAACAGGCTGATATTCCAGTTCGGTGCCATGCTATTGAGAAAACGCATCAATGCACCTGGTCGTTCCGGAAATTCAAAGCGATATAGCAATTCATTCTCGGCCAGTTCGCTTTTGCCGCCGACGAGATGACGGATATGCAGTTTCGCTAATTCATCGTGCGTCAGATCCAGGGTCGGGAAGCCATGTTTGATGAAATTTTTGGCGATTTTACTTGATTCATCACGATTGCTGACCTGTATGCCGACGAAGATATGTGCGGCTTTCTGGTCGCTGATGCGGTAATTAAATTCAGTGACATTGCGCGGCCCTACCAGCTCGCAAAAGCGGCGGAAACTGCCACGCTCTTCCGGTATCGTCACCGCAAAAACAGCCTCGCGCGATTCACCGATCTCGGCACGTTCGGCGACAAAGCGCAAACGATCAAAATTCATGTTGGCACCGCAGGCAATAGTCACCAGGGTTTCATTCTTGAGCGGTTTTTTGTTTTCTTTAGCGCGTTCTATATAGGCTTTGCACCCCGCTACGGCCAGTGCGCCAGCGGGTTCCAGAATGCTGCGCGTATCCTGAAACACGTCTTTGATGGCGGCGCAGACGGCATCGGTATCGACGAGAATGATTTCATCGACATACATTTTGGCAAGGCGGAAGGTTTCTTCGCCGACCAGCTTGACCGCTGTACCATCCGAGAACAAACCGACATCCGTCAACGTCACCCGTTTGCCGGCTTTCAGGCTGCGCGCCATCGCGTCTGAATCTGTGGTTTGTACACCAATGATCTTGATGTCCGGGCGGATTGCTTTGACGTAGGCAGAGATGCCGGCGATCAGGCCGCCACCGCCAATGGCGACAAAAATGGCATAAATAGGGTCGGCATGCTGGCGCAAAATTTCCATACCGATAGTGCCCTGGCCGGCGATGACATCGGGATCATCAAACGGGTGAACGAAGGTCAGTTTGCGTTTGTTTTGCAATATCGTCGCGTGGTCATACGCGTCGTTATATGAGTCACCATGCAAAACGATGTCGACGTTATCGCCACCAAAGGCGCGCACGGCATCAATTTTGACTGGTGGCGTGGTAGTAGGCATCACAATCACTGCCTTGCATCCAACTTTGGCGGCACTCAGGGCCACGCCTTGGGCATGATTACCAGCCGAGGCGCAGATGACGCCGCGCTTGAGTTGCGCTGGTGTCAAATGGGCGATCTTGTTGTAGGCGCCACGCAGCTTGAAGCTAAACACGCTTTGCATGTCTTCGCGCTTGAAATGAATTCGGTTTTCCATACGAGCTGACAAACTGGGGGCAAATTCCAGTGGGGTTTCAGACGCAACGTCATAGACGCGCGCGGTCAGGATTTTTTTAAGATAATCAGTCGTCATGGAGGCCAAACATAGTTAGATGGTGGGAATCAATATGGCGTCATTATAATGGATGGTTTTACGGCGAGCATCGGACACTTATGATTGAAGCATTCGTACATTGGCTTTTGGGCGTCTTGGCAATGCCTGAAATCGGTTTGGGGGCGGTGTTTCTCGTCAGTTTTATGTCGGCCACCTTACTTCCTCTCGGGTCTGAGCCATTGGTGTTTGCCGCCATCAAAGCTGATCCACAGATTTACTGGCAGGTGATTGTGGTGGCAACGATGGGCAATACCCTAGGGGGCATAGTCGATTACGGCATGGGATATTACGCAAAAGAAGCGTTCGCCAAAGAGCGTGACACCCGGTGGCTTCGGTGGTTGGCCCACTTTGGTGCCAAGACCATGCTATTAGCCTGGTTGCCCGCCATCGGCGACCCGATTTGTACAATGGGCGGCTGGCTAAAGCTAGCTTTCTGGCCCAGCTTAGCCTACATGGCGATTGGTAAGTTTGCGCGCTATGT
>JACMRF010000045.1 GCA_014376575.1 Undibacterium sp. | reverse complement strand
GCTTGTCGTGCCTCTGCTTCTCTTCCTAACGCCAGATACTGCAAGTGTGGATGCAAGCGTAAATCGACCTGCCCTAATCCGTGATGCCGATAGCTCGACCATCTGTATTGCGCCGGATCGTCCACCATATTTGCCCTGACAGGATTAAGTTCGATGTAACGCTGGCAAAGTAAAAATAATCTTCTGTTTATACTAAACTTGATTTAAAGCGTCCTTCCCATAAAGTGCCGCTGCGCTTATAAAAGCGGTTCACCTAATGCACATAGCGTCGCCCTACTGATTGCATGAGTTTGGCCAAGCCGTCACTCGTCGTTGGTGTTACCAACAGGTGCACATGGTTAGTCATCAACACATACGCATGAACCTGACAATGCCATTCGGCAGCCGCCTTAAATAGCCAATGGAGATAACACTGAAAATCTTCATCGGCAAAAAAGCACGGCTCTCGGTTGACGCCTCGTTGGACAAGGTGCTGCGGGATTCCCGCTAACTTAATGCGTGGGCGACGTGGCATGGTTTAGTTTTAGATTTGATGGGAAAAGAATGCGAGGCTGACTCCTTTGGTTTGAAAATTTTAATTGTAATTTGATACGTATTCATGAAATGCCTTTATCTTTTTTTTGTAGAATTATGCGATTGTTGTTCGGTGTGATATTCAACTGTTTCTATTACTAACGGTTCACCGTTTGATTTGGTATGGATGACGCGATAACCCGCCAAATAATCGCCATGTAAACCTGTCAAAATTTCATACCCACTGCAATTAATGCGATCAACATAAAAATTAAGAGGTCCATCATATGTACGTGGTTGAAATGCCATTAATCCGCTATGTGCTAAGGGCTCGCGACCACCGCTACCAGTATGCACACCCGAATATTTCAAACATTGTTCTGGGATGAGAGTTTTGTAAGGTGAATTTCCATAACCAACGCCACCCATGGTCACATTCCAATCTCGTCTTATTAAAAGACAAAAATACAGTAGTGCCACGGCAAGGGAAACAAACACTACTCGTCTTAAAATTTGTCGAATGGTATATGTCTTATCCAAGTCTAAAAATGCCATAGTGATCTCCTATTTAGGGCACCATTATTTAGAATAAATCGCAACATAATCGTCCTCATTTTTTCAGATACTCAACGGTTCTTGTGACTAATTTCTCACCTTTTGCATTGATATAGATCACACGAAAGCTAGCCCACTGATCGCCGTGCAGGCCAGAGAGCAATTGATAAGCACTGCACTCCGGCGCAGCTATCAATTTCTCCAACGGCACCGCAAAGGTTCGCGGTGCTGGAACAATTTTTGAGTTAAGCGCAGTTGGCGGTCCTCGATGGACATCAATGTTATCTAAACACCTAGCCGGAATCTGAGCCCGATATTCAGAATTGACTATCGAGACACCGCCATGACTGACACCTTGCCAATAATTCCAAGCCCAATAGCAGTAAATGGATATACCGCTGCCAAGGCAAAAAAAAGTGAATATCAGTATTTGCTTTAACGTAACTGTTTTATCCAAATATCCTTTGTTATTAGAAAAAACCGGTGGCTCAACATCATTGGTTTGTTCACTTTTCATTTCGTTGCCTAAACCAAAGGGCAGCATCAGTTTCTTTTTTATTTCAAATTGCATAGTTCATTTCTCCCGTAAATTAAAATCCAAAATCCGTTTGATCTTCTTTTGATACCGATTCAGTTACAAGTTTCGCAGGCCTTCCTCGTTTTGCTTGCGTTCGTCTTACACCGCTCGCCACACTCATCGCCTCTTTAAATTTTTCACTTCCTACTGCTTGCCCTTGCTGTAATGCGAGTCGTAAATCGCTGATGGCTGCTTCATCTAGCT
>JACMRF010000044.1 GCA_014376575.1 Undibacterium sp. | reverse complement strand
CATGCATGATCCCGACGTGACAGAAGAACGTTACTTGCAGGTTATTCGCTCAAAAACAGCAAAGCTATTTGAGGCCGCTGCGCAGATAGGTGCGTTGATTGCCGATGCGAATCCTGAGCAAATCGAGGCTGCCGCCGAATATGGTCGATCTCTGGGGACTGCATTTCAGTTAATTGATGATGTACTCGATTACTCTGGCAACGCAGATGACACGGGGAAAAATGTCGGTGACGACCTCCGAGAGGGAAAACCTACTCTGCCTTTAATTTATTTGATGAAAAATGGTACCGAGGAGCAAAAAAGTCTTGTTCGCACTTGCATTGAACAAGGCGACGAATCGCAATTTGATGCGATTCTTGCGGCGATCACTCAATCTGGCGCGCTCGACTATACGAAAGACGAAGCTCAAAAGGCGGCAACCCGTGCCGCCGACTCAGTTGCTGCATTAAAAGAAGGTCCCTACAAACAAGCGCTGTTAGACCTTACTCGATTTGCTGTTGGAAGAAATCATTAACATCCTATTGACTCTGCTCGTCGAAAAAATGCAGTATTAGCATCGCTGCTGGCCATCGATACGTGAATGACGTTCCACTTTAGGCGCAATTACGGTACCTGCTAGGATTCGTCCTGCTGTCGGCTTTTTTTCAATGACCGATTAAGGGACATTAATCAACGTCTAAAACTCAATTTCGTCTTGAGTAGACCCAAGACTTTGAATGACTTATAACTGAATATCTCCAAGAAATATCGGACGCGAATATCAGCATCATTCTTTGTGGCTGTGTTGTAGAGGTATTACAGAAGCAGCATCAGGCAATTAAAGTTGTAAAAATAGTACGTAAATCAGACAAGTATTCGGTAAAATAGTTAAAATGCAAGAACGTCTTTATACTCGTGACCGGCCTCAACTCCACGAGCTGCTTTACAAAGCCCTTACTTGGCTGCATTATTCCTAAATATAGATTGACTTGAAAAATTTCACTCAAAGACCTTATGTCTGCTGTTTCTCCGAATTCTGCCGCACAAACATCAAACTCAGGACTCGCGAGAGCTCTGGCGCAAGCTAACATCCTGTCCGAGGCACAAATTGACCCAATACAAAAAAAATCTCAAATAGAGCGCACTCCCTTTGTTGATAACTTGCTGCACAGTGGATTGATTACAGCAAAGGATCTTGCTGCATTCTGTTCGGAAGCTTTTGGCTACCCATTATTAGATTTGGCTGTATTCGACGAGAGTTTATTGCCGGAAAAAATTGTCGATGTCAAACTAATGCAAACTCAACGCATTGTTGCCCTCACAAAACGCGGCAATAAAATCTCATTAGCCATATCAGATCCGACTAACACTAACGCATTGGATCAAATTAAATTTCAGACTGGCCTTGGTGTCGAACTGGTTGTTGTTCAGCACGATATTCTGCTGAAGTTACTCGAAAGACTGAGCAAATCTTCAGAACAAAGTCTGACAGATTTATCTGGTGACGACTACGATATAGAATTTCAAGAAGACGATCTGAACTCAGGCATTCCTGACACCCAAACAACAGAAGTAGATGATGCGCCGATAGTAAAATTCTTACAAAAAATGTTAATAGATGCGATCAACATGGGTGCATCAGATTTACATTTTGAGCCATTCGAAAAATTTTATCGCATCCGTTTCCGGGTAGATGGTGAGTTACGAGAAATTGCCCAGCCACCGTTGGCCATTAAGGATAAGTTAGTATCAAGAATAAAGGTAATTTCTAAATTAGATATTTCCGAGAAACGCGTCCCTCAAGATGGCCGCATGAAACTAACATTATCAGCGACTAAATCAATTGATTTTCGCGTAAGTACTTTACCGACGTTATTCGGTGAAAAAATCGTTATGCGTATTCTGGATGGGTCGCAAGCGCAAATGGGTATCGATGCGCTGGGTTACGATCCCGACCAAAAGGCGATCCTCATGGATGCCATTACCAGGCCTTATGGCATGGTGCTTGTTACCGGCCCAACTGGTTCAGGTAAAACAGTGTCCTTATACACCTGCCTGAATGTTATTAATAAACCGGGCATTAATATCTCGACCGCTGAAGACCCTGCCGAGATTAATTTACCAGGTGTAAATCAGGTCAACATCAATGATCGGGCTGGCTTAACATTTCCAGTTGCCCTCAAATCATTCTTACGCCAAGATCCAGATATCATCATGGTAGGTGAGATTCGCGATCTTGAGACAGCTGATATCGCAATCAAGGCAGCGCAGACTGGTCATATGGTATTTTCCACTCTGCATACCAATGATGCGCCCTCGACATTAACGCGCCTGATGAATATGGGTGTTGCCCCATTTAATATTGCATCGTCTGTAATTCTCATTACTGCGCAACGATTGACACGCCGCCTTTGCACTTGCAAAAAACCAGTCGAAATTCTAGACGAAGTATTGTTACAAGCTGGCTTCAAAGAAGAAGAATTAGATGGTACCTGGAAACCATATGGCCCCGTCGGATGCGACCGCTGTACTGGCAGTGGCTACAAAGGCCGCGTTGGCATTTATCAAATAATGCCAATCACCGAAGCAATAGAACGTATCATTCTTGCCAATGGTTCTGCGCTCGAAATTAAAAAACAATCAGAAAAAGATGGTGTTAAAGGTCTGCGTCAGTCAGGCCTGCAAAAAGTAAAGCAAGGAGCAACTAGCCTGGAAGAGGTCTTAGGATGCACCAACGACTAACAGGACGGGAATAAAATATGGCCACAACTCAACATAGACCAATAAAAACTGGACAAGTCAAAGAGCAACTGTATGCTTGGGAAGGTAAAGACAAGCAGGGTAAAGTTGTGCGTGGCGAATTACGTGCCGGTGGTGAGGCAATCGTCAATGCAACACTGCGGCGCCAAGGAATATTAGTCACAAAGGTTAAGAAAAAAACCTATAGCTCTGGAAAAAAAATTACGGACAAGGACATCACATTATTCACCCGCCAACTTTCCACGATGATGAAAGCGGGCGTTCCGCTTTTACAATCGTTTGATATCGTTGGAAAAGGTCATGCAAATCCATCTGTTTCAAAATTACTACAAGATATTCGCGCCGATGTAGAAACTGGTACTAGTTTAAGTCAGGCATTCCGCAAATATCCGCTCTACTTCGATGCCCTTTTTTGTAACTTAGTTGGCGCCGGTGAACAGGCAGGTATTTTAGAAGACTTGTTGAATCGACTGGCAATTTACAAAGAAAAGACACTGGCGATCAAAGGCAAGATCAAGTCCGCGTTGACCTACCCTATCGCGATTCTTTCTATCGCGTTTATCGTTACAGCTGTCATCATGATCTGGGTAGTTCCTGCCTTTAAAGAGGTATTCACGAGCTTTGGTGCCGATTTGCCCGCTCCAACTCTCGTCGTAATGGCGATATCAGAATTTTTTGTTGCTTGGTGGTACCTCATTTTTGGCGGCATTTTTGGAGCGGTTTACTTTTTCTTCCAGGCCTGGCAGCGTTCATTGAAGATGCAACGCATCATGGATAAACTTTTACTTCAGTTGCCAATTTTTGGCGACGTCATCCGCAAAGCCACAATAGCTCGGTGGACCAGGACGCTTGCCACCATGTTCGCAGCTGGTGTACCCCTAGTCGAAGCATTAGACTCTGTCGGTGGCGCCTCAGGCAACGCTGTTTATCTGGATGCCACCATTAAAATTCAAACAGAAGTAACTACCGGCACCAGTCTGACTGTGGCTATGCAAAACGCCAATGTCTTCCCTAATATGGTCACGCAAATGGTATCGATAGGAGAGGAATCTGGCTCGCTCGATGCCATGCTAGGCAAAGTGGCTGATTTTTACGAGGAAGAAGTCGACGAAGCGGTCGGCGCCTTATCGAGTCTTATGGAGCCAATGATCATGGTCATTCTCGGCGTACTAATCGGCGGTTTGGTTGTCGCCATGTACTTGCCAATTTTCAAACTGGGATCGGTGGTCTGATGCTCGACTTGCTTTTGTTTGCCCCGCCGGGAAGTTGGCTGCATGCCTCACTGGCCGGGGTTATCGGTTTGTTGATTGGTAGTTTTTTAAACGTGGTGATTTACAGGATTCCCAAAATGATGCAAAGGGAATCCGATAACTATGTTGCCAGTGAAAGCGGCAGGGAGCTGCCATACACTGACAAATTCAACCTGATGCTGCCGCGCTCTGCCTGTCCGCATTGTGGGCACCAGATCACCGCGTTAGAAAACATTCCAGTCATTAGCTATCTCGCGATCAGCGGAAAATGTACGCAATGTAAAACACCGATCTCTGTAAGATATCCCTTGGTAGAAATACTAACAGGTGGCTTATCCGCATTTATGATCTGGCATTTTGGCAGCGGTGTGGCAGGACTGTCCTCCGTGTTGTTTGTCTGGTTTCTGATCGCAATGACATTTATTGATGCTGATACGCAATTATTGCCTGATGATCTGACTTTCCCCTTATTGTGGTGTGGGCTGATACTCAACCTCAATGGCACATTCACGTCAATAGAGAGTGCGGTCATTGGCGCCGTCGCCGGTTATCTTTCCTTATGGTCAATTTTTTGGTTATTTAAGTTCGCGACAGGCAAAGAAGGCATGGGCTACGGTGACTTCAAGTTATTAGCCGCACTCGGCGCCTGGATGGGCTGGGCCATGTTACCGGTCATCGTTCTGCTTTCATCCTTAGTTGGCGCTCTGGTCGGCATATCAATGATAGTCTTTGCCAAAATGAATAAGAGCAAACCAATTCCCTTCGGCCCATATCTAGCAGCAGCCGGACTGATTGCCTTGCTTTGGGGCCAGGCAATTTCTCAGGAATATTTTGGCCTGTTTTTCAGATGACTGTTTCTAATTTTACTGTTGGGCTGACGGGCGGTATTGGCGGTGGTAAAACAACGGTCGCCAATATGTTTGCTCAATTAGGTGCAACGCTGATCGATACCGATTTGATCGCTCATTCGCTAACCGACGAAAATGGTGAAGCCGTCGAAGCGATAAAGCAAGCTTTTGGCTACGATTTTATTCTACCTTCCGGCGCGATGGATAGAGCAAAAATGCGGCAACATGTGTTCAGTCAGCCAGATGAAAAAAAACGCCTCGAGAGCATTCTTCATCCATTAATTCGCGAGAGAACTGAAGCGGCAGCGGAAAAATCAACTGGCACTTATACAATTTTTGTCGTTCCATTACTGGTTGAATCTGGCTCGTGGAAACAAAGAGTCAGCCGAGTGCTGGTGATTGATTGCAGCGAGCAAACTCAAATTACGCGAGTGATAAACAGAAATAAAATGACGCGAGAACAGGTTCTGGCCATCATGAACACGCAGGCCAGCCGGGATCAGCGCTTGAGAGTCGCCGATGATGTCATCGATAGTGAACTAGATTTGACTGCGATCAGACTTGAGGTAACGCGCTTAAATGACAAATATCTAAAGTTATCTAAAGCTGCTTGAGCGAATACGAGGTAATGTTTGCAATTTGTTTGTATTTTTAATCAGCATGGTTCAGAATCACGTAAAACTTAAGCTAGCACAACTATTACAGGGATATTATTTTGATTGTTTACGAATACCCTTTTAACGAGCGTATTCGCACCTTGTTGCGATTGGAAGACCTGTACGAAAAATTTTCTTTTTTTGTGCATCAGTCAGATCCTCTACAGCACCACGTTGCCATCGCCACCATTTTTGAAATGCTCGAAGTCGCAGGTCGCGCCGATCTGAAGTCCGACTTACTACAAGAATTAGAGCGTCAAAAACAGACGCTGATCAGTTTCAAATCCAATCCCAATGTTCAGGCTGACATGCTTGATCAAGTGCTAGGCGATGTGGATCGTGCCAGCGCTGCATTAATCGCCTCGACTGGCAAAACTGGGCAAAATATCCGTGACAATGAATGGCTGATGAGTATTCGTGGCCGCACTATCATACCCGGTGGTGCATGTGAATTTGATCTGCCCAGTTATTACGCTTGGCAAAAAAATTCTGTCGAAAAACGATTTGCAGATATCTCCATGTGGTTTGCGCCGATTGCCCCTTTATTTAACGCCATCAGTGTTGTACTCCGATTGCTACGCGAGTCTGGCGTGACCACCAAAGTAATTGCGCAGGCAGGCAGCTATCAGCAAATGTTGCAAGGCAAGGTTTACCAGTTACTGCGTGTCAGTCTAGCGCGGGAAATGGGCGCCATTCCTGAAATTTCCGCCAATAAATATATGCTTTGGATACGTTTCATGTCACAGGGTGGCGATATGAAGCCTAAGGCATTTGAGAGCGATATTCCATTTGAACTCACCCTCTGTAATTTTTAAACTCTATTTTTAAACCCTATTTTTAGACCTTTTTTTAATTCTCATGGCTACACAAGTTGATTGCCCTAGCTGCGGCACCAAAGTAATCTGGAACGACACCAGCACATTCCGGCCATTTTGCTCAAACCGATGCAAACAAATAGATTTGGGCGCTTGGGCGGAAGAAAAATACGCTATCCCTGCGGTCAATCTTCCTGAAGACTCCGAATTAGAAAGCCCTGAGCACAAAGATTAACAGCTCAGCGTTTTTTTGGAATGCCGTGCTTGCGTAATTTGGCGGCGACCATAGAATGCGAGGTAGCAAGTCTGGCTGCCAGCTTTCTGCTTGAAGGATATTGCGGATAAAGTTTTTCCAGCAAGGCAGCCTCAAACGCATTCACTGACAGCTCCCAACTCTCCGCAACATCGCCCTTCACGTCGTCCGCAGTGATACTACCCTCCGCCCAATCCAGATCCGCCGCGTCGAGTACGCGCTGGTCCGACATGGTGATTGCCCTGAATACGACGTTTTGCAGCTGGCGCACATTGCCTGGCCAGCGATTCGATACTAGTGCGGCACACGCAGCGGCATTCAGTCTGCAGACAGGTTTTTGCGCTTGGGTGCAGGCGCGTTCGATAAAGTGCCTTGCCAACATTAAAATATCGTCAGGCCGTTCGCGCAAGGCGGGCATATCAAGATGCAACACGTTCAAACGATAGAAAAGATCTTCGCGGAAGGCGCCCTCTTGCACCATTTTTTTGAGGTTTCTGTGCGTGGCGCTAATAATGCGCACATTTACCTTAACCTCTTTATCGCCGCCGATGCGGCGGAACTTACCGTCATTCAGAAAGCGTAATAACTTGGCTTGCAGATACAAGGACATCTCGCCGATTTCATCGAGAAATACCGTCCCACCATCGGCCATTTCTATCAGGCCAGGCTTACCCCCGCGCTGCGCGCCCGTAAACGCGCCCGCCATGTAACCAAACAGTTCGCTTTCTGCCAGGCTCTCAGGCAAGGCGGCGCAATTAAGCTCGAGAAATGGTGAATCCCTGCGTGCGCTCACGCCATGGCAAGCCTGCGCCAGCAATTCTTTACCTGTACCGGTTTCGCCGGTGATCAGCAAAGGCGCATCCACAACAGCCACGCGTGCCGCTCTTTTCTTCAAACCATGAATCTGCTCAGATTCGCCGAGAATAAAATGAAACCCGCTCCCTTCCAGATGCTGAATGGCATGCAGGCGACCGCCAATCCGCTTCGGCGCATGCAAGGTGAGCAATGCACCGATCGCCTGAACCGGCTTGGTCATGCCGTCCGACAAAGGTTCAGACACTGGCGTCACATCCATCAGAAAAGGCTCACCGTTCAACATCACTTCTCGCGAAGGAACGCGAAATGCATTCGATATCAACTCATTTTGCGTTGCCGACTCGCCCAACAGATCGATCAAGGTTTTCTGGCAAAGCGCCTCCTCGCTCATGCCGGCGACGACTGCCGCCGCCGCATTGGCAATCACGACCTTGCCTACCGCATCAATGACGATCACCGGGTCTTCCATCACCGCCATCATCGTATCGAGATTTAACTGACGCCGCAGTCCTGGCAAGATATCCAGAATATGAATTTGCCCAACGCCGGGTACGTTATCGCAATCCTCCTGCAGCGAGGCCAGCATCACCTCGGTCAGTTCAGGAATATCGATATAAATATTGGGCGGCGCGACCTCAACGGCAAGCACGTTCAGGCCCCGCCGCGCTAGCACGGCAAGGATTTCATGTGCGATCCCGACACGATCCTGGAAATGGATATTAACGCGCATGAATTAGACCTAGGCTCAGACTTGCAGTTCTTTGCCGACAAAAATCGGCTTGTTGACGCTACCGTATCTATCCATGAATAAGCCCTCAGTCGAAATCTCAGGGCGCTTACCAGATACAACGTCGGCGATAAACTGGCCGGAACCGCAAGCCATGGTCCAGCCCAATGTGCCATGACCGGTGTTCAGGAACAGATTTCGGAAAGGCGTAGGGCCGACGATAGGCGTGCCGTCTGGCGTCATCGGGCGCAGACCTGTCCAGAATTCTGCGCGCGATACGTCGCCGCCATTCGGGAATAAATCGTTCACCGAATGCTCCAGTGTCGCCCTGCGCGCTGCACGTAAATCAAGATTGTAGCCAGTGATTTCGGCAGTGCCGCCAACGCGAATTCGGTCGCCCAGACGCGTGATCGCCACCTTGTAGGTTTCATCCATCACGGTAGATTCCGGTGCACTGGCGGCATCAGTAATCGGTACGGTAATCGAGTAGCCTTTGATTGGATACACCGGAATTTTTACGCCCAGATCACGCAGCAAGATCGGTGAATAACTGCCCAGCGCCAGCACAAAACTATCGGCCGTCACGACGCCTTCTGACGTCATCACGCCGGTCATCTTGTCGCCTTCGGTCATCAGACGTTCTATGCTCACACCGTACTTAAACTTAACGCCCAATTCTTCTGCCAGCTTGGCCAGATTTTGTGTGAACTTGAAGCAATCACCGGTTTCGTCGCCGGGCAAACGTAAGGCGCCAATAAACTTATGCTGTACCTGCGCCAGGGCAGGCTCCACTTTCAGGCATGCCGCTTTATCGAGCGACTCATACGGCACGTCGTAGCGCTTGAGGATGGCGATATCGGTCGCCGAGGCATCAAGCTGCTGCTGATTACGAAACAATTGCAAGGTGCCCTGGGTTCGTTGATCGTAGCTAATGCCAGTATCGCTGCGCAATTGCTGCAATACGTCGCGGCTGTATTCCGCCATGCGCAGCATGCGGCCCTTGTTGATCTCGTAGCGTTTGGTCGTACAATTCATCAGCATCTGCATCACCCAGCGCCACATGTGCGGATCAAAGCTAGGGGTGATTGCCAGCGGGCTGTGCTGCATCATCAGCCACTTGATCGCCTTCAACGGCACACCAGGCCCTGCCCAAGGAGCAGAATATCCGGGGGACACTTCACCCGCATTGGCAAAACTAGTTTCCAGCCCCGATGCAGGCTGGCGCTCCAGCACGGTAACTTCATGACCTGCCTTGGCCAAGTAATATGCCGATGCGGTACCGATCACGCCTGCGCCTAAAATGACTACTTTCATTATATTTACTCCGGAGTTTATTAGTGAGTTGCTGTTGCTGTAGACACCTGCGCAGCTGGGCTTGCATCTGAATCGGTATCTGAATAAGTATCTGAATAAGTATCTGAATATTCACGCTGATAGCGCATGCCCAGGCTGGTCAAAATTTCATAGCCTATCGTCCCAGCACGTTCCGCCACCTGATCTACCGTATTGGCAACGGAGATAAGATCAACCAGCGCGCCCGGCGCCAGCTTAGCGGGTGGAACATGGCTGACATCAATCGTGATCGTATCCATGGAGACATTGCCAACCATGGGCGCTGCGATACCGTCGATGTGCACCACGCCACGATTGCTCAGGGCGCGCAACCAGCCGTCGGCATAGCCCACCGCCACGGTGGCAATACGGCTGGGCTGCGTGCTGCGCCATGTCAGGCCGTAGCCCACGCCTGTGCCAGCGGCGATCTCGCGTGTCTGGATGATCTTGCCCTGCAAATGCGCCACCGCCTGCATAGGGTTAGCTTGGCCGGCAACCGGTGCCACGCCATACAAGGCAGCACCAGGGCGCGCCAGATCAAAATGAAATTCGCTGCCCAGAAAAATGCCGGAAGAATTTGCCAGACTAGCACCACAGGTCGGCAGCTTCGTCCGCAATTGATTAAACAGCGCCAGCTGCTGCGCATTCATCGGGTGCTGCTGATCTTCGGCGCAGGCCAGATGGCTCATTAGATATTGCGGCTTAATTCCACGAATAAAATCCGGGTCGGCCAACCAGGCCAGCACTTCAGCGCCAGACAAACCCATGCGCGACATGCCGGTATCGAGCTGTATGATCGCTGGCAATTCAGTCTGCCTGGCGGCGGCCAAAGCGCGCCACGCCAGTATTTGTTCTGCACTGTTCAAGACCGGAATGCAGCGATGTTCGATAAATTCTGCCTCGTAGCCGACAGGCGAGCCGTGCATCACGTAAATCGCCACGATATCCGCTACATGCGGGCGCAACGCAATCGCCTCTTCCAGATGCGCGACAAACAAATGCCGGCAACCTTCTTCCACCAAAGTTTGCGACACCCGCAACGCGCCCAAACCATAGGCATCGGCCTTGACCGCCGCGCCACAAGCCGCCGCCCCCAGCTTACTGCGCAGCAAGCGGTAGTTATTGCGTAAGGCAGATAAATCAATCTTCAGTACCGCGCCCGCACGTCCGGCTTCTTGCTGCATCTCAGTTTCTCCGTGGTAATCCATCAGTATTCTCGCGTCCACCGCGCAAGACCAGCATAACGAGCTATATAGCAATCGCCGTGCCATCACCCATGAATAATATTTAATCAAAGAATTCAATACCTTAGAACAATCTCTACAGATTTGCATTAATTATTTGTATCGAATTCAATACAGATAGATTAATTTTTTTGATATTAGCGAGAATACTCTGTCTTAATTATAAAAAAAGCATGCGATGTAAGGTTTTAATTACACTGTAACGGAATTAATACATTTATCTTGGTGATTAGGATAAGTTGCATCGCTTATATTGACTATTGCTCTGTGTGCTACATGACGGTGAGTGGTGCAGACGCATGATTAGAGGATGTTGGAATATTAAAACTGACCCTCTTTTTTAGCTCTTTTTTAAATGAAATTGCAAAAGAAATTAACCAATAAGAATGAGGCAAATTAAGCGAATAGAGCGCGCGCAAGTTACGCCCATCCTGATGAGCAGAGCCTGATCATAGGCTAAATACCAGTCAACTAATCGCATCTGCAAAACGTTATAGAAAAACATTTTGGAGATCCCATGAAAAAACTTTTTGCGCTATTGCCTCTCGCTTGCTTTTACCTTTCTGGTTGTGGAGGCGCAGTAGTCGAGGTTGCTGCAGACAGCAATAGACCCGTAATTCCGGTGTCTCAGGCAAGATATGAGTATTTACAGCATCCAACAATTTCCGGCCTAGAATATTTTAATAGCGTCACCGGTTTTGAATCGCACATGACCACAGCGGCAGGACGTTATGTCAGCTATACCGGCAATAATATCGTCACTTTTGTATTAGGTGACATTATTCTGTTCGCCATGCCCGGAGATTTGAGCCAACCGTATTCTTCTTTGTATGATGCCAGTCGCTACGCAATTTCTACGCTTTATAGCGCTACCGCTGTAGAAAATTTAATGGCTTTCCTGATGGCGATTGATGACGACGGGAACTACGTTAATGGCATACAAATAGCTTACCCGGTAAGGGTAGCCGCCCTTGGGTTAAAAGTTAATTTCAACCAGTCTGCTTACAATTTCCGTACAGATCCATCGGTGCAGTACGCGACATCCATTCTGTCAGGAAACACCTTGTACGGGACGCGTACACTTCCTTCGCCATCAGAGGCAATATTAGCGTTACAGACTCCTTGATCAGTCAGTAATTAACAATCCCATAAGGCATCTTGGAGGCGCAATTTTACAATTTTTCGCTCGTCTTTCATGCCGTGAACCGTTAGCGCCAAACGAAACCGATCATCACAAACAATATTTGCTCAACCAATACGACGTGCCACCCAGTAAGTGGCACCTTGCGAACCGTAGCGTTCTGTATGAGGCACCTCACGCGCAATGGTAAATCTGCTCCCTTTTGTCAAATACTGCGTCACGCCGTTGCACGTCAGCCACATTTCCCCCT
>JACMRF010000043.1 GCA_014376575.1 Undibacterium sp. | reverse complement strand
CGTTGCTGCAATTGGGCCAGCATTTTTTCTTTTTGAATACAGGTCAGTACACGTCCGTCGACGGCCTTGGACAAACCAGATTCCTGGATTTTATAGGGCTGAAAAGTAGGATCGCCATCTGACATAATCACTGTTGGACCCCAATTGCCGAGATGTTTAATGACATCAAGCGCGCCGGGATATAAACGTTCCGAAAAGGGATATCGACGCAGATAGGCGGACATCTGCGGTATGCGGGAATCGTTTGCGGTTTCATTGCGATAGCGTTGCAATGTTGCGGTGTAATCTGCATAACCCAGCGCTTTGCGCAATTGATCAAAAATCTGCCAGTAACGATGACCATTGGCGACGCCAAATTCTTTTTCAAGATGAATGACGATGTCATCGTGAATTCTGTCATTGTCGATTAAGGTGTTGTCGCAATCAAATAGGAAGACAATTTCATCCTGTGATCTCATGTATTTTCCTTTTTAGCTTGCATGCATGTCGTTTGATGTACAGCGAATTCATGAAGTATCGCTGACAGAATTTTATGTAAAATAAATGACCCACTCATGAAAATGTAAAGGTCAAAAGAATGTAATCAGGCGTGAACAACATCAATGCCAGTCGCTCATCATCCTGATGCAGGCACGTCAGGTCGGTGCGCCAGCGCACGGAAGTCTGATAAAAATAATTAATTAAAACAAGCAAGCCCAACACGCAGCTCCCATGCGGCTTGCAGCGGTGGCAGGCTTGAAAGGCGCATGGACAGTGCGTGTTAGGCCTGCTCATTTTCAGAATAATGATATTTTGTTAGCACATACTCAGACATACACTGGCGCCAATACTTGGTATCCTTTATGCTAATTTCTTTTCCCTCATTCATGGAGCACCGCCACATGGTTACTATCCGTCGCCACATTGAACGTCACCGTACCGACCGTATAGGCTGGTTACGCGCTGCTGTCCTAGGAGCAAACGATGGCATCGTTTCTACCGCCAGTTTGTTAGTTGGTGTCGCTGCAGCGAGTGCCACTCAGCACAATATTCTCATTACTGGCATTGCCGGCTTAGTGGCTGGAGCGATGTCAATGGCAGCCGGCGAATATGTCTCTGTCCATTCGCAGGCAGATACCGAAAAAGCAGATTTGGTGCGTGAAAAATTAGAATTGGACAACGACCCGATTTCAGAAAGACACGAATTAAGTGCTATTTATGTTGCGCGAGGTCTTGATGCTTCCCTGGCACAACAAGTAGCCGAACAACTCATGGCGCACGATGCCCTGGGCGCACATGCACGTGATGAGCTTGGTATCTCTGAAGCGTTTAGTGCGCGCCCGATACAAGCTGCATTGGCATCGGCTGCCAGTTTTTCAGTGGGAGCGGCATTACCGCTGGCGGTAATGGTAGTGGCATCAGAGAAAAATATGATTTTTTGGGTCGCCGGCACATCGCTTTTCTTTCTGGCAAGCTTAGGTTTGATCGCGGCAAAGGTCGGCGGCGCCAACCTACTTATCGGCGCATGGCGTGTCACTTTCTGGGGTGCGCTTGCCATGGCAATGACTGCGGGTATCGGCGCCCTGTTCGGAACTGTCGTGTAGAAAACAGTGGTCACTGGCACACCGACGTTGATGGTACAAACGGCAGAACACCGTAGTGCCTGAAACTATGTCAGGCGCTGTGTTTTCTGACCCAGGCGATGTAGAGACTCATCCAGCTCTGGATGAACTTTTTACTTCCTTCACCGATGTTTCCCTCAGCATCGAACAGGCCATCTTTCGCCTGAATAAACGCTTCGGGCTGGCCCATTGTTGGCATATCGAGGTAGGCCAACATATTGCGTAAATGCTGTTGCGCCATCGAAGTACCAATCGCCCCGACCGAGACACCCAGAACACCCGCCGGCTTACCTGCCCATGCGCTCTGACCGTAAGGGCGTGATGCGTGATCAATCGCATTTTTGAGGACACCGGGAATCGAGCGATTGTATTCAGGAGTAACAAATAAAATACCATGCGCCGCCAGAATTTCTGCCTTGAGAAGCTTGACGGCCTCAGCTTGGCTCGCATCATCATCCTGGTTGTATAGCGGCAAATCTCCAATGGGTATTTGCTTGAATGTGACGTCGATAGGCGCCAGTTTAACCATAGCTGTTGCCAATTTTCGGTTGAATGAATCTTGACGAAGGCTGCCGACGACAATGGCAATTTGAATTTGGCTCATATTCATCTCCAATGACAAAAAAATATAAAAAATGTTGGCAAAGTGTCCGATGTACATTCTTCGGTATCCACTATGCGTTAACGTGCCAGAAGTCTCACTTCTGTTCTGTGCGCTATCCAACAATGGAAGGTGTTTTTTGAATAGACGCAAATTAAATTTGGGTAGCCCAAACGGAAAAAATAATTTTATGACGATGGTTGCTGTGTGCTTCAGCGCACATAAAAATGTCGCGTTGACGGCTATAAAGATCACGCGGTGTCAAAACTCAACTCATCAACGCTAAGGAAATTATTATGATCAAGAAACTGATTATTGCCACCATGGTGGCAGCTTCGTTAGGAAGTATCGCAGTCTCGGCTAGCGCTCGCGAAGTCATCATTCGCGTAGCTCCACCTGAGCTGCGTATTGAAAGCGTGCCAGCGGCACGGCATGGTTACCAGTGGGCGCCAGGGTATTGGAACTGGAGTGGTCGCCGTCATGTCTGGGTAAAAGGCGCATGGATGCGCGATCGTCCTGGTTACCTGTATCACCAACCGGTATGGGAACAACGCGACGGCAACTGGCATATACAAAGAGGAAATTGGTCGCGTAAAGATAGAGATGGCGATGGCGTACCCAACCGAATCGATAGCCGTCCAGATAATCCCAACCGTTATTAAGATGCAGTTTGTTTGAAGATACTGAATTACAGGCCGGTTCAGCGGCCTGTAATTCGACGAAACGATCAGGCGCGAATTATTTAATACACGCAGTGCATTGAGAAAATAGCTGCGCATCAAGCAGTTTTCCTTTGACGTGATAGACCTGCGCTTAGCCATATACACGTTGGAACGCGAAGTCCCAATGCAATTTTGATCGAGGCGGCGGTGCTGTCTGCAATGGGGGGCGTGATGGGCATCCTCCTCGCCACCGGAGCATCGATGATTCTGCCGAGCTAATGGATGTCGATTATCTGTTTAACCCGACGATCAATCATGTCATTTATATTCTCCGCACGGATAGGTGTGCTATTTGGCTATTTCTTGGCAAGACGTGCAGCGCAGCTCAATCCAATTGACGCATTGCGACATGAATGAACAGCATTATTTTATTCATCGTGCAAGTCGGATAAAACAAAAACACAGCCACCACAAACAAACCAAATATAATGACACACTTGCAAAGAACCACTAAAAATCTCAAGAACTTATGACAGTAAAAGAATCAAACCACACGCCGATGATGCAGCAATATCTGCGCATCAAGGCAGACCATCCAGACACATTGGTGTTTTACAGGATGGGTGATTTTTATGAATTATTTTTTGATGATGCAGAAAAAGTTTCACGACTCCTTGGTATTACTCTGACGCAGCGTGGCACCTCTAGCGGTGTGCCGATTAAGATGGCGGGTATCCCGTTTCATTCAATTGAACCTTACCTCGCCAAACTGGTCAAGGTGGGAGAATCCGCGGCGATTTGCGAGCAGATCGGTGATCCGGCGACCAGCAAAGGCCCTGTCGAACGTAAAGTCATGCGCGTCATCACGCCAGGTACACTCACTGATACGGATCTGTTACCGGCAAAATCTGAACGCCCTCTTTTGTCGCTATGCATGCTGCAACAGCGTAAAACAGTGACGGTTGGACTAGCCTGGTTATCGCTCGCCAGCGGTGCGCTCAAACTCATGGAGTTTGCCACCGATGAAAAATCCTTGGCAAATCGCTTATTGCAAGAATTGGAAAGAATCTCACCAGCGGAAGTATTACTTTCTGCCGGAACCTTATTATTAGACCAGCACCAGGCAGCCTTGCCAGGAAAATTTTCCGAAGTGCCGGACTGGCACTTCGATCTCAAGCAGGGTCAAAAAACGCTGCAAGATCAAATGGCGACGACGTCACTTACTGGCTTTGGGGTTGACAATTTAAGTGCGGCGTTAGGTGCTGCCGGTGCCTTATTACGATACGCTGAAACAACGCAGGGTCGTGGCTTAAAGCATGTGAACACGCTGACGGTTGAAACTGAGAACGAATTCATCGGCCTTGATACGGCAACGCGGCGCAATTTGGAACTAACAGAAACACTGCGCGGGCAAGAGTCGCCTACCTTGTTTTCCTTACTCGACAACTGCCGCACCGCGATGGGTTCGAGGTTACTGCGCCACTGGCTACATCATGCAAGGCGCGATCAGTCGATTGCACGCGCGCGCCACAATGCCATTAAGGCCTTGATTCAGTCCGACTCGACAGCCGGATTATCGACAACCCTGACAGCAGTGCCAGATATAGAACGCATCACGACCCGTATTGCGCTTCAGTCGGCACGTCCGCGTGATTTGGCCGGTTTGCGTGATGGCCTGCAACACTTGCCGACGGTTCGCACCTATGTCGCCATGTGCGTGGAAGATAGCCACACTAGTCTGCTTACACAAATATCGACAGATCTGACAACGCCAGTAGAGTGCCTGGATTTACTGGAGCGCAGCCTGATGCAACAGCCTGCAACCATGGTGCGCGATGGTGGTGTGATTGCCACGGGGTTCGATGTGGAGTTAGACGAGTTGCGGGCACTATCAGAAAATGCAGGTCAATTTTTGATCGATCTTGAAACGTCAGAACGTGCGCGCACAGGCATTGCCAATCTGCGGGTTGAATACAATAAAGTACATGGCTTTTACATCGAGGTCACGAACGGTCAAACGGATAAAGTACCAGACAATTACCGCCGGCGCCAAACCTTGAAAAATGCAGAGCGTTACATCACGCCAGAACTGAAAGCATTTGAAGATAAAGCTTTATCAGCGCAAGAACGCTCCTTGGTACGCGAAAAAATTCTTTACGAAAAAGTCTTACTGGAATTACTTCCACATATTAGTACCTTGCAAACAATAGCGCACGCCATCGCGCAGCTTGATACGCTGGTAAGTTTAGCCAATCACGCAACAAAAAATAATTGGTGCGCCCCACAACTTATCGATGAACCGGTTCTCAACATCCAGCAAGGCCGCCATCCCGTTGTCGAGAATCAAATTGAACGCTTTATCGCCAATGATTGCCAGCTAAGCAGCGAGCGCAAACTACTACTGATTACCGGCCCTAACATGGGCGGAAAATCGACTTTCATGCGCCAGGTTGCCTTAATTACCCTACTCGCTTATGTCGGTAGTTACGTGCCGGCGGCGCAAGCCACGATCGGTCCGATTGATCGTATATTTACACGTATTGGCGCAGCAGACGATCTGGCTGGCGGACGATCTACCTTCATGGTGGAGATGACAGAATCGGCGGCGATTCTCAACGGCGCAACGGAACAATCACTGGTGTTGATGGATGAAGTCGGACGCGGCACTTCAACCTTCGACGGTTTGGCATTAGCCTGGGCAATTGCTCGACACTTGATTCAAACCTCAAAAAGCTACGCATTGTTTGCGACGCATTATTTTGAACTGACACAACTGCCAGACCTGCATCCCAGCGCAGAAAATGTGCACCTCTCGGCGATCGAACACAAAGAGAAAATTGTGTTTTTACACGCTGTACAAGCTGGGCCTGCCTCACAAAGTTACGGCTTGCAGGTTGCTCAGTTGGCCGGCATACCGCAGACCGTCATACGATCCGCCAGAAAGCATCTGGCTGAGCTGGAAACACATTCGCTACAAACAACACCACAATTTGATTTATTTTCCAACAGCATCAGCACCCCGACTACTGAAGAACCAATCATTAAAGTCAACCCTGATACTCCTTTGATGGATGCCATGGATAAGCTAGACCCTGATTCACTCACGCCAAGGGAGGCGCTAGAAGCCTTATATCGCTTAAAAAAGATCGCAGAATCCTCGTGATTTTTTTGTGCGACACGATCTCAAAAGATGTCGAGACTGGAGCGCACAGCCCATGCGGCTCTTCAGGCAAATTTACCTGGAAAGGCGCATGGATAGTGCGTTCTTGAATTCCAATAGTTAAGATTTACACATGTACGCCTCATCAAATTGAAATTTTTAATCACATCGAGATAAAAAAACGCAGCACTGAAGTGCTGCGTTTTTTAATTAATCAGTGATTGATCACTAATTGATCATTATTAGTGAATTGGATGGCTACGATATTCATTACCTGCGTCGTCTTCATCATCTCCATCATCATCATCGCCATGATGCCCATGGGCTCCGTGAACATGGCCGTGAGCAATTTCTTCATCGCTAGCTTCGCGCACATCAACAACATTCAAACTAAAGCGCAAAGCCATTCCAGCGAGAGGATGATTGCCATCCAGCACAACTTTATCATCAGCAATATCTGTGACAGTAAAAATCAAAGCGTCACCGTCATCGTCGCCATCCGGCGTACCTTCAAATTGCATACCGATTTCTAGAGGAGTAGGTAAGTTTTTGCGCTCCTCCACCTTCACCAGATCAGCATCGTATTCACCAAACGCATCTTCTGGCTCAACCTGAATCGTCGTGTCGAAGCCAGCCACTTTCCCTTCAAGTGTCTCTTCAATTTTTGGCAAAGTGTTCTCATAGCCGCCGTGTAAATACACCATCGGTTCTTGTCCATCTTCAATCAGCGTACCCTGAGCATCTGACAGTTTATAATGCACAGTTACAACCGTATTTTTGGCAATCTTCATGCTAAGTCCTTAAAATTTATTTCGCAGACGAATTATACCGTTTGTCTCGCAACGCCAACCCAAATATCCAAATATGAAAAAAAATTCTGCGCAATTACCGCTTTTAGGCGGACTGACACCTGACCAATTTTTTAGTGAATACTGGCATAAAAAACCTCTGCTGATACGTCAGGCAATTCCAGGATTCACCCCACTACTTAGTAGCGAAGAATTATTTGACCTGGCCAGCAAAGATGATGTGGAATCACGATTGATCAGCTTTTTCAAACAACATTGGGAGATGAAAAACGGTCCGTTTCAACAATTACCTCTCAAAGAAAAAAAAGCTTGGACCTTATTGGTTCAAGGAGTCAATTTACATAATAGAAAAGCGGATGCCTTGTTACGTCAGTTCCGTTTCATCCCCGATGCGCGGCTTGATGACTTGATGATTAGTTACGCCAAAGATGGCGGTGGCGTTGGACCACATTTTGATTCTTATGACGTATTTTTGTTGCAAGCACATGGCCAACGTCGCTGGAAAATAGGCGCGCAAAAAGATTTATCGTTAATCAAAGGAATGCCTTTAAAAATCTTAAGTAACTTTCAAGCTGAGCAAGAATTTGTACTGGATCCAGGAGACATGCTATATCTACCGCCACATTATGCGCACGACGGTATCGCAATCGGTGATTGCATGACCTATTCAATCGGTTTTCGCGCGCCGTCCTTCCAAGAGATCGGCGAGAGTTTCTTGCAATTCATGTCTGATTCAATCGACTTACCAGGGCGATATGCTGATCCGGCATTGGAAGTCAGTTCGCATCCAGCAGAAATCAGTCAGGCGATGCTTAGCTCCATTTCAGAGGAATTAGCAAAAATTAAGTTTACCAAAGATGACATGACGATTTTTTTGGGTGAGCATCTTACAGAGCCAAAATCCACTGTTTTTTTTACATCACCTGAAAAAGTGCTGGCGCCTAAAAGGTTTGCGATGTCTGCGCAAAAAAAAGGGGTTTCACTTTCCTTAAAAACACAAATGCTCTACAAAGGCAAAAATGTTTTCATCAACGGAGAATCTTTTTCAGTTGAAAAGGCAGATAAGTTAATTTTAAGTAAATTGGCTGATCAACGTTTTCTCGATGGAGAAGACATGACAAGCATTTCAAATGATGTTTCGGAAGCGCTTTGCATGTGGTATGAAGATGGCTGGCTAGAATTGGGCGCCTAAAGAAATTAATAAAAGAGCGATTTAAAAATATCTTTTTAACAAAAGAATTTGTTTTTATCTGACACTTTGAAAAATTTCTCAAAAAAAACTACTATTTTCAGTAAATAGTAGCTAAATAAAGGCTAAAAAACGAATCTATCACTATTCGATTACCAAAAATATCATTATAATTCCGGGTTAGGAATGTTTCGAATGAGCCGAGTATGTTTTTTGTATAAAGCCAGCGGATTCACCTATTGAGCGATAATTACCGGTAATTATTCATCGCAAAAGTTTTATATAATTTTTGACCTATTTTTTGAAAGCACAAACATGAAAAAATCACTCTTGCTCGTTTCCCTGTTAGCAATCGCTTTGACAGCATGCAACAAGCCTGCTGAAACTCCAGCAGCTCCAGCGGCTCCAGCAGTAGTTGAAGCGCCAGCTTCTGCTCCAGCAGCAGCTCCAGTTGAAGCAGCTGCTTCAACTCCAGCAGCAGTTGAAGCGTCTGCTTCAGCAGCATCTGCTTCTAAGTAATTTTTTGCTTAAAGAAAAGCCAGCTTTCGAGCTGGCTTTTTTTTGTAAAAATTTCTACGTTGATGAGTTTGTTTAATCGTTGACGAGCTACTTACAAAGCTAAGCAAGCAAAAAAAAAGCGAGTTACTCAGTAACTCGCTTTTTTTATCACTAATAATAGAATTTACATTATTTCAATTGATCACTTAACAACTGAAGAATTTTCCCTGCAGTTGGCGATGCGTCCACTTTACCGTCTTCTCCATGCACAGTGATATGACTAACTTCACCAACTTCTTTTACATAGATGCGATATTTCTGTGCATTCTTGGCAGCGTCACTCGACCCCCACGAGAATAGCTTAGAGAAAAATCCTTCGCTCGCACCTTTAGTTTTTGCATCGATATCTTGATCAATATATCGAACAAAATATAAGCCTTTTGAACGATCTCTATCTTCAACGGTAAAACCGACGCGATCAAGAGCAAGGCCTACACGACGCCAAGAGCGATCAAAACCCTCGTCGGTCTCAATATAGCTCAAATTCTCCGCTTTTAAGAGCTTAGCACGTGATTTAGCTGGTGATACAGAATTGACAGCAAGCTTCGCCCCCACGACATCAGCCCCAAGACGAACCATTAGTCGGGACAGAAACTCTGCTTCAAGTCCGCTATCCGACGGCCTAGGTGACCAAACAGTTGACTCTTTTTGGGAGCCAACCAAGACTTCCTGGGCGCCACGGTGACTAATATAAATTTCTACATTTCCATTAGCGGTACGTTCAAGACGTGTACGAAATTTATCTCTCTCACCCGTTGAATACAGCGAGTCCAGAACTTTACCCAAAGTATTGCGGATCATATCCTGCGGAATCTTTGCGCGATTTTCAGCCCAATCGGTTTCCATAATTCCAGCGTCTTGATTTTCAACACTAATGAGAAAACCAAGCTCCTGCCAAAAATCTTTCAATTGAGGCCATAAAATTTCAGGGTTTTGATTCACCACCAACCAACGCTGAGATCCATCGCGTTCAATACGCATTTCTTTCAATTGCAAAGGTGCAACAACGCCATTGGCAGACACAGGAAGTTTATTTGCTTTTTGCAAATTATAACTAGAAGCAGTCGCGCTGCCTTGATTGGCTTCTGGAATGCCGAATCGATTGTCTCGGCGAATTTGAGTCAAATCTGGAGGAACATCCAAAGCCGCTGTGGTTGCTTTACTTGCACTTTTATAATCAATGCGATTAGGCTCAAGGATATTACTGACTGTGCTACAGGCACTCAAACTTATCACGCCAGCCAGTGCCAAAGCACTAGTCATTCCATTTTTAGCAACGAAGCTTTTTGCCATGTGAAAATCCCTACAAATTGTTATCGATCAAAATCTAAATGAACGTAAATTGGGCTATAAGAAACTATTAAACCGCAAAGACGACCTTATTGTAATACACCGGATTCGCGCAATGCACTACGAACGGTTTCATGATATTGCTCAGACAAAGGAACTAGTGGCAAGCGCATGCCAGAGGGAATTAAACCCATCTCGGTCATTGCCCATTTAACAGGCAATGGATTTGGCTCAATGAACAACTTGTTATGCAAAGGAATCAACCGATTATTAATCGATATTGCTTCAGCAATGTCGCCGCGCATTGCAGCATCACATAGCTCATGCATCGCACGTGGTGCCACATTCGCGGTAACCGAAATATTCCCCTTACCACCACAGAACATTAACGCCATCGCTGTCGCATCGTCGCCTGAATAGACAGCGAACGAGGCTGGCGCCTGACGAATCAGGTCGGTGTCACGACCGATATTTCCACTCGCCTCTTTGACGCCGATGATTCCCGGAACCTGCGCTAAACGCAACATCGTTTCATTGGACATATCGGCAACAGTGCGCCCCGGTACGTTATACAAAATCATTGGGATATCAACAGATTCTGCGATTTTCTTAAAATGCTGGTACATACCCTCTTGCGTTGGGCGATTGTAATAGGGCACTACTTGCAAAGAAGCGTCTACGCCGCAATTTTTCGCAAACGTAGTAAGGGCGATCGCTTCCGCTGTCGAATTTCCGCCAGAACCGGCAATAATAGGGATACGTTTATTGGCGTGTTCGACGGTCACACGAATCAATTCACAGTGTTCTTCAACGGTAACCGTTGGCGATTCGCCTGTCGTACCGACAATCACAATGCCATCGGTACCTTCAGAAATATGCCAATCGATTAGCTTGCGCAAGCAAGGTAGATCTAGGCTGCCGTCAGCGTGCATGGGGGTCACAATAGCAACCAGACTTCCTTGGATCATCGTCATGTCAGTGCAGGAAAAAAGTAAAACCTCGATTGTAGCGGATCACCCACAAGTATGGGCGAGAATCGTTTGAAAATGCCATCAAATAATCTCTAGATGGTCGCTGGAGGTATCTACCGCCAAAGCCACTGAAACCGATCGCAAGCAAATACGCTGCACGACCGCTCTCTTTGGATAACTTATTTGTCCATGCTCGTAGGAGATGCAATGATTTTTTCGCACATCAGCCTTGGATTGAGACAAAAATTGTTGGATAAGTTCCCCTGGCGCTAGTAAAAAGTCTGGATTCTTGGGACGGCCAAATACCTCGTTACCAACGGCGAATGTTTCGTAGATCAATATGCCCCGTTCCTTCAGTGACGAAGTCAGCGTCGATAGTAATGGGCGATAAAGATAATTGGTCACGATGATCGCAGAAAACGTATTCGCATCAAACGGCCAATGTACTTTTCCAGCATCATTACTCTCATGGTTCTTCGCCTCCAGATCAAACTGAAAGCAACGCGCACCAAGTGACTCCAGCGGGGCAAGCAATGCCGCGTCCTTATCGAGCGACCACACATCATAACCAGCGTCTAATAGCAATCGAGAATGACGCCCATTGCCGCAAGCAAGATCAAGTACCGGGCCTTGATTTTTTGGAATAAGTGGAAGAAAACGACGCACCCAAGGTGACGCCGTCATATCAAAAGAATACTCATTCATTGTCAACATCCGCTATAACTCAAATCCATGGCTTCGCTCGAACAGGATGCATGCCTGAGACTACGCCATCTGGAGACATGTAAGGTTAACCCAACAAAAAAGTGAAAGGGAAAATCAACACACCTAAAAAAGTATTGGCGACAAACATCATTGGAGCCATCCAGAAACGCAAGGCTTGCATGTAAGCCAATGCCATAACAATAAAAAATCCGTAGGGTTCAATTTGCGCAAATTTGAATGCATATTTATGCGGTAACAGGCTCACTAATATTCGGCCACCATCCAGCGGAGGGATAGGGAAAAGATTAAACGCAAACAACATTAAATTAACCGAAACACCAGCCTGCGCCATTTTAAAAAAGAATTCAGCCTCAACGCCAATTACATGCAGAACGATGACAAATATCATCCACAAAAACGCCATGACCAGATTCGCAGCGGGTCCCGCTAAAGCAACCCAAGCCATTTGCTGCTTAGGCTTTCGTAGATTACCAAAATTGACAGGAACTGGCTTAGCGTAGCCAAACAAAAATGGGCTTCCTATCATGTATAACAAAGCGGGAATAACTATCGTTCCAAGAGGATCGATATGAACAACAGGATTAAGGCTGACACGCCCCTGGCTATGCGCGGTCATGTCACCAAAATATTTAGCGACATAACCGTGCGCAGCCTCATGCAAGGTGATAGCGAATAGTAAGGGCAATGCATAAACAGCGATCGTTTGTATTATTTCATTCATTTTTGGAATTTTAGCAAAGAGATTTTAGTAAAACAAAAAGCGAGGATCACAGTCCAAACAGCGCCGCGTCGCCCCTACCCTGGCGAATTAATTCTGGCAATTCACCAGTCATGTCGATAACCGTGGTTGGCACCAGACTACAGGCGCCGCCATCGATGACGAGATCAATCAACTTCTCCAGGCGCATGCGAATGATCTCCGGATCGGTCAATGGCTCATCTTCGTTAGGAAGAATCAAGGTCGCACTAAGCATGGGCTGCTTTAACTCCTCCAGCAAAGCATGCGTGATGCGATTTTCCGGCACCCGTAAACCTATGGTTTTTCTTGAAGGATGACTGAGCCGACGCGGCACTTCTTTGGTCGCCTCAAGTATCATCGTGTATGGCCCTGGCGTCGCTGCCTTGAGCATACGGAATTGACGATTATCTATCTTGGCGTACACGGCGATCTCCGACAAATCCCGGCACAGCAGAGTTAAATGATGCTTCTCATCGACGCCACGAATCCTGCGCAAGCGAGTGACCGCGTCTTTATCATCTAGATGACATACCAGCGCATAACAAGAATCTGTAGGAACGGCAACGATGCCGCCCTGATCAATAATCTGCACCGCTTGCTTGATCAGACGCAATTGTGGATTATCAGGATGAATTTGAAAAAATTGGCTCATATAAATGCAGAAGGCGGTAGCAAAGCCACCGCCGGATTAAACTGAAAAATCTTAACGACGATTATTTTAAATTTTGTAATGCAGCGATACGTTGCTCCATTGGTGGATGGGTAGAAAATAATGCGCCCCAACCTGGCTTATCGCTAATACCTGCCGCAGCCATCGATTTTGGCAATTCACCCGGTACCAAGCCACCCAATCTTGCCAGCGCGTGGATCATCGGTTGCTGACTACCCAACAACTTTGCCGAACCGGCATCAGCGCGAAACTCGCGCTGACGAGAGAACCAGGCGACGATCATCGATGCCGCAATGCCAAACAATATTTCGCACACAAATACCGTGACCATATAGCCGATACCAGGCCTATCATCATTATTATTACGGAACACCGCTTTATCAATGGCATAACCCACTACGCGCGCCAAAAACACGACAAAAGTATTCACCACGCCCTGGATCAGGGTCATTGTGACCATATCACCATTGGCGACATGGGCAATTTCATGTCCCAAAACGGCTTCTACCTCTTCCTTGGTCATACTTTCCAGTAATCCGGTCGAAACTGCGATCAAAGCAGAGTTTTTAAAAGCACCAGTAGCAAAAGCATTTGCTTCGCCTTCGTACACCGCCACTTCCGGCATCGCGATACCAGCACGCTCAGATAAAGTTTTGACCGTACTGATCAGCCACAGTTCAGTTGAAGAAGACGGCGCATCGATTACGCGCGCGCCAGTTGACCATTTAGCCATAGGCTTACTTATTAGCAAGGAGAAAAAAGCGCCAGTAAAACCCACGACCAATGAGAAAACCATCAGCATGCTTAAATTCAGGCCATTCGCTGTCAGATAACGATTAACCCCCAGCATCGACAAAACGATCGACATCACCAACATCACTGCCAGATTAGTTGCCAGAAATAAAAAAATACGTTTCATGAGCATGTTCCTATAAAGTTAAATGCGAAGGATAGATGCTGCTAATAATAAAAAATTCAAGCCAATTTGAGGCAAATTAAAACCAATCAGCCCAGACTGGCGTCAGGCTTTTAGCCAGTAGCGGTAGGCGACCGAGATCGACAGATTTATCGTCTGGAGCGTGAAAATCAGAGCCACGCGACGCGGTAAAGCCATAGCGATTGGCTACCTTGGTGTATTCATAAAACTGATCAAGCGTATGACTACCAGTAACGACTTCAATAGCAGAACCACCGTAGGACTTAAATTCGCGAAAAAAAGCATCAAAAGCAACTGGGCCAAGATCATAACGGCCAGGATGCGCAACGACGGCAACACCGCCCGAACGCCTTATCCAGCCTACCGCTTCAGTCAGAGTTGCCCAGCGATGGGGAACATATCCAGGCTTACCTTCAGCCAAATAGTTTTTAAAAACGCTATGGACATCCTCGCATACGCCGATTTCAACCAGATAACGGGCAAAATGCGAACGAGAAATCAAGTCAGGATTGCCGACATATTTCAATGCACCTTGATACACATTGGGAATGCCTACCTTGGCGAGTTCTGCCGCCATTTGCTCAGCGCGATGCTGGCGACCGGAGCGCGTCATCGTTAAGCCATTCAGTAATTCTTCATTGGTTTCATCAATATTCAAACCAACGATATGAATAGTACGCGCCGCCCATGTCACAGAAATTTCAAGTCCGGTAATAAAGCGCATACCAAGATCTAAGGCAGCTGCGCGAGCCTGCGGAATACCTCGCACTTCGTCATGATCGGTTAAGGCCCATACATCGACGCCGTTTGCCTTGGCTCGGGCAGCGACATCGGCAGGCGCAAGCATACCGTCGGAGATGGTGGAGTGGCAATGAAGATCAACGTTTAACTCTGGGGATAACATGATTTGGCAAACAAAAATGCGGACTCATCATTGTACTCCCCGGCTGGCGCCTGTGCCGCACAGCAAGAAGAACGTACAGTGCATTTTTACGCATTCACATAAATATAAATTGCACAATTACAGCTTCATTTCCAGCTTGAGCGTCCAGGTCGTATAGGTTTTGGCGATAGTGGTTTGTGTCATATTCATGTCGCCAGTCGTCACTGAACTGGCACTCCATGCGTCATCTGCTTGCACATTATTGGCGGACAAACGCAGCTGAAAAGCGGGGTTAAACTTCCACAAACCATAAAGATCGATCTGACGTTTTATCCCGGCAAAATTAACCTGAGTATCACTTGCCTGCGTCACGTAGGCAGGCGTCCAATTTACGCTCCCGCCCACGGTCAAAGGCAGTATCTTTGGGCGATAATCCAAGCCAACGTTGGCAGTCTGGTTTGGTTGTTGATCCAAGCGGTTATTTGGCCCTGCAATATCATCTACGCGCGACCAAAAATGGCTGTAGTTACTGCGAAAATCAATGGCTGGCGCATCAGGGAAAAACTCTTGCAACTGAAATTTGGCCTCCAACTCAATACCGTGCGTCATCGCATGGCCGATATTCACTGGCGACGATACCCATCGCAGACCAGTCGATGTCATCACTTGCTCGGTACGTCTGCGTATCAAGTCATCGATACTACGCACGAACATATTGGCACTCACAATCCCGGCGCGTGTCAAATAATGCTCAAAAGCGAGATCAATTCCCTTCGCGCGCTCTGGCTTTAAAGAAGGATTACCGGTACGGTCAGGCCGTGTAGGGCCATTCAATTGTGAGATTGATGGCAAGGCGATCAAATCGTTCAGCGTTGGAGCGCGATAGCTACTGGTCAAACCACCTCGAATCTGGTCCTTGCTACCGCCCGGCAAGCGCCACACCGCATGCAAGAGGGGGCTCCAGACCGCACTTGAATTATCGACAGTTTTCACGGACGTTACGCTGGCCGTACCAATCCCCTCCCAACGCAAGCCGGCATAAGCCGACCATTGCGGATTAATATCAAATTCGTCTTGCACAAATACCGCCAGGCGGCGCGTGCTGGCATTCAGATTATCGCCAGAGTCAGCAAATTGCGCCACGCCGTTATCAAGAGAAACGCGGGTTTGCTCACGCGATCCTTTTTCGATCTCAAGACCCGCTGCCAAGGTATGCATTTCTCCTAGGGGAAGCGTATATTTACTGCCGATATTGACACTACTATCGCGCGTGTTATTGACGTCAGAAATCGTATCAAGAAGATTACCGCCCACAGCAAATTGTGTACGCAATGACGAACTATCCATGCGCCCAAGACCGCCGCCAAACTTGATATTCAATTTTGCATTATTTGAAAACTTGCTTTGCCAGTTACCGAAGCCGCGGGCGAAATTACTTTCTGAATGCGCTGTTGAAGTAGCATTCGCATAAGGCGTTGTTGCCACTGGCGTTTGCGCCAGCACACTGTTTGTTTGTGAATCGCTGCGTGAATTCATGATGAAGGGTTGCAGCGTCAAGGTGTCGCCGCTCTCAAAACGAAAATTAAAACGCGGCGTGAAATGAATGCCACTGGTTTGGCGATTGGTTTCATCGCGCACATCCTGTACGACATGAACCTGCCCTTGACCATCACCCTCTTCAATGTGCGTTGCGCTTTGATCATGCTGACGGTTGCGAAATAGTGATCCGCCCAAGGCATAAAAAAGCGAACCAAACTGCCCCGGATAAGTGAGAGAAATAGTTGGTGCACTCCTACCTTGCTCAAAACTCTCAGACAACTTTAATTCAAGCTCTTTTTGCTTATAGTCCTCACGCAAGACAATATTGATCGTCCCTGCTATCGCCTGGGTACTGTATTCGGCAACAGGGCCGCGCATCACTTCAATGCGCTCGACCTGATCCGGCGACAAGGAATCCATAGAAAACCCGCGTGGCGCCCGCTCGCCATTGATCAAAATTTGCGTATAACCACTGCCCATGCCGCGCATGCGAATATCGCCACCGCGGCCAGGTCGCCCGCCTATGGTCACACCAGGCAAGCGCTTGAGAACATCGCCGATATTGGAGTCGCCATTTCTATCGAGCTCCTCACGGCCAAAGATCATTCTTGAAGCAGTGGAGAGCCGACGCT
>JACMRF010000042.1 GCA_014376575.1 Undibacterium sp. | reverse complement strand
GTCGCAGTCGGTGCGGGCGAACATCAAAAATTGTCCGACCAGCCTTATACCTTTAAGCGCACTTATGAGAAAAATGGCGTAAGCGATAAGGTCGTCGTTGCACTTGATTTACCTACCGACAAAAGCAGCACTATTGCACTGCACGGTGTGTTTGCTGATGGCCAAAAACTCAAAGATTATTATTCTGGAAAAAGCGCGGTCGTTATCGACGGCAAAGTGACTTTCGAGAGCAAGAATGCGATCCTGTTAATCGGGCAAGAGTAAGATAAAACGAATAAATATGAAAATAACGACATGCATCGCCAACGCTACGCTGCTCTTGCTAGTAGCACCATTTTCCATTGCTCAAAATGTTAACCGCACTGTCGAGAGTTTTGTCGATAAAGGGAGCTATCTAGAGATCACGACCAATGATGGCAAGTACATGCTCAAGCCTTATTCGGACAGGATTATGGAAACCTCCTTTATCCCTAAAGGGCAGCGCTTTAACCCGGCATCGCACGCTGTCGTGTTAGCACCGTCGAAAGTGAAAACCAGCGTCAACAATACGCCAGCGGGCATCACTTATGCTACTGCCGGTTTGGTTGTCAGCGTCAGCAAATCGCCATTTCAGATCAGCTATGCGTACAAGGGAAAGCAACTGGTTTCCGAGAAAAATGGCTATTCATCAAAAGACAGTTCAGAGATTCTGGACTTTAATCTTGATGCCACAGAAGCTCTCTATGGTGCGGGCGCGCGCGCGCTTGGTATGAACCGCCGTGGTAACAGATTGCCGCTGTATAACAAGGCGCATTACGGTTACGAAGAGCGTTCCACGCAAATGAATTTTTCTATGCCGCTGGTGTTTTCATCAAAAATGTACGGCATACATTTTGATAATGCGCCCATCGGTTATCTTGATTTCGACAGCAAGAAAGACAATGTCTTAGCTTACGAAACCATCAGCGGAAGAAAGACGTATCAGATTATTGCTGGCGATAGCTGGGAAGACATCGCCGGTAGTTATACCAGCCTGACTGGTAAGCAACCATTGCCGCCGCGCTGGGCTTTCGGTAACTTTTCCAGCCGCTTTGGCTACCATAGCGAGGCGGAAGCGCGCTCCATCGTTGACAAGTTTGCGGCAGAGCAAATACCGGTGGATGCGATAATTTTTGATTTGTACTGGTTCGGTAAAGACATCAAGGGAACCATGGGCAATCTGGAATTTGATAAAGATAATTTCCCGAATCCCAAAAAAATGATTGCTGATTTTGCCGATAAGGGAATCAAGACTGTTCTGATCACCGAACCGTTCATCCTGACTACCTCTAGCAAGTGGCAAGAGGCCGTACAAAAGAATATTCTGGCGACCGATAAAAACGGCAAACCGTTTACCTATGATTTTTATTTTGGCAATACCGGACTGATCGATATTTTTAATCCGCCCGCCAAAGACTGGTTCTGGAACGTATATAAAGAGTTGAATAAATTTGGCGTGGCTGGTTGGTGGGGCGACTTGGGCGAGCCGGAAGTGCATCCAACAGAACTGCAGCATAAGGCCGGTAGCGCAGATGAACTGCATAATATTTACGGGCACAATTGGGCCAAGCTGGTCGCAGAAGGTTACCAGAAGGATTTTCCGAATCAAAGACCGTTTATCCTGATGCGGGCCGGTTACTCGGGATCGCAACGTTTTGGCATGATTCCCTGGTCTGGCGATGTCAACCGTACCTGGGGTGGATTAAAACCACAGCCTGAAATTGCCTTGCAAATGGGCATGCAGGGGATGGGCTACATGCACTCGGACTTAGGTGGATTTGCCGGCCCCAATCTGGATGATGAGTTGTACACACGCTGGTTGCAGTACGGTGTATTCCAACCTATTTTTAGGCCACATGCGCAAGAAGAGGTTGCAGCAGAACCGGTCTTGCGAGAGCAAAAAACCAAAGAGCTGGCAAAGGCGGCGATACAATTGCGTTACCGCTTGCTGCCCTACAATTACACTCTGGCGTTTGACAATAATCAGCAAGGCTTACCGTTGATGCGCCCCTTGTTTTATGCAGAGCCGCAAAACGAAAAATTGTTTGCGGTATCGGATACTTATTTTTGGGGACACGAATTTCTGGTGCATCCGGTCATGACGGCTGGTGAAAAAGAAACAAACGTTTATTTCCCCGCCAACAATAGCTGGTTCGATTTCTATAGCGAACAAAAATACCTGGGCGGCAGCACACAAACCGTGCCAGTGATGCATGATCATATTCCCGTGTTTGTCAGAGCGGGCGCGTTTATTCCTATGATCAAGGTGATCCAGACGACCAAAAATTATTCGACCAAAGAGCTCGATCTGCATTACTACCATGATGCTTCGGTCAGACTATCGAGCGGCAAACTTTATGATGACAATGGCGCGACGCCAAACGCCTTTGAGAAGGGCGCTTATGCCTTAATTCAATTTTCGAGCAAGGTGGATAAAAATATTCTGAGTATTTCCATGAGTGCCAAAAACGGTGCGCATTATCAGCGTATTGATAGGCAGGTTTCCATGTTCATTCACAATATTCAGGCCAAGCCTGAGCAAGTGAAGCTGCAAAATAAAGTCATCGCATTTACCTGGGATCAGAAAACAAAAATTCTTACTGTCCCCGTTTTGTGGAATAAAAATTCCACGGAGAAACTGATTGTTAAGCTCACCAGCTGATTGTATGGATTTGCCTGTTTTAGTCGTCAGAACCAGATGACACGTATTACACTATAGGCCTTTAATTTTGACACTAACTTGGACGCTAAGCTTCAATGAACCTTAAAAGTCTCGCCAAGAATCTCGGCATTTCTGAAACCACGGTAAGCCGTGCGCTGAACGGCTATCCCGAAGTCAGCGAGCGTACGCGCGCACGCGTTCTCGCCGCCGCACAAGAGGCCGGCTACCGGCCCAATCCGATGGCGCGCAGCCTTGCATCCGGGCGCACCAATGTCGTGGGCACCATTCATCAGCTGCAAGGCAATGATCTGGCCGATCCGATGTTCATGGAAATTGCCGGTGGCATGGTGGAGGCGCTGGAGGCGCGCCAGATGGATCTGATCATGGCGCCAGTGTCGCCAGCCAATGAGTTGCGCGCCTACCAGCACATGGTGAAAGAGCGCCGTGTTGATGGTCTCATCGTTGTGCGTACCCGCTTGTATGACGAGCGCATCGCATATCTTGCCAAGCAGGGCTTGCCCTTTGTCGCGCATGGTCGTACCAGAGTCAATGAGCCACATGCCTGGTTTGATTACGATAATGAAGCTGGCATGCGCATCGCGGTCGAGCATTTGCTGGCATATGGCCATCAGCGCATTGCGCTCATCAGTGCACCGCTAGACATGAATTTTGCGCGTCAGCGTTTTGATAGTTTCAGGT
>JACMRF010000041.1 GCA_014376575.1 Undibacterium sp. | reverse complement strand
GCGGATGCACCCCGAAGATGGTCGGGTTGTGTCGAACTTCATCATGCAAGCCTTGAGGAATGAGGACATAACGATATATGGGGATGGAAGCCAGACGCGTAGCTTTTGCTTTGTAGATGACCTTATAGAAGCGATGATTCGAACTATGGAAACACCGGACACCTTTACTGGCCCCGTGAATATAGGTAATCCGGTCGAGTTCAATATCCTACAGCTTGCAAACTCTGTTATTAAATTGGTTGGCTCCAAGAGTAGTCTTATACATATGCCGCTACCCGCTGTTGATCCCAAACAGCGCAAACCCGATATTAGTTTAGCTCATTCCGCTTTAAACTGGTCACCTGCCGTAGGTCTGGAAGAGGGGTTAAAAAAGTCGATTGATTATTTCAGGTCTTTTATATGAGTTCTGATTTAGTAATTTTAAACCTTCCTGCGAGTATCCCCGCGCGAATCCCAAAATGGCTAAGTAATATCCTCTCCTGAAAGCTGTTGAAAAATTCGTAGGCGGGCTCCAGCAAGTTGCGTGTATTTGTCGTTAATGTTTCTAAAAAAAAATGACAAGCGAGATAAAAAAGTTATGCAATGCAAATTTTTTAGTTCCATTCAATTCAATTGAAAGAAAAAGTTGTATATTGAAAATATTCTATAAATCAAACATTAAAGCATAGAATATGTAGGCAACTTATTAAATTGCTGTCGTTAGTTTTATCTCAAGTATCAACGAATAAATTTAAAATTTTATGATCAATTATTCCCATCCAGTATTCGTTTTAGTGCGAAGTCTCGGGCAGAAATTGGGTATTCTTAGGCCGGCAGTGCGTGTTGTTCGCTGGCTTTTCAGTGCCCCTTATGAAAATAAATTTGATAGCGAGATGCTGAGTCTCATTTCGTCAGGGGATGTTGTATGGGATGTTGGTGCAAATGTCGGGTTTTTCACAACAAAATTTGCAGATAAAGTGGGAGTAACTGGTATCGTTTATGCTTTTGAGCCTTCTGTACGCACGTATGCGACGCTAGAAAGCAATTGCTCAAAGTATTTAAATGTAATTTGTAAGAATTTGGGGCTTTCTGAACGGTCTGGTAGTTTAAGTTTTAGAGAGACTGGTGTGGAAAATGACCCAACCAATGGTCTAGTGGATGAGGGCACGCCTGGGTCAGTTAGGGTATTGGTAGCTTCAGGTGATGAGTTGGTCAAAGATAAATCTTTTTCGGTACCTAATGCTATTAAAATCGATGTTGAAGGATTTGAAGTTGAAGTAATTAAGGGTATGCGTGAGGTTATTAATAATATTGCTTTAAAGAAGATATTTGTTGAGGTTCATTTCCTTGAGATGAGTAAGCGTGGTTTGAAAAATGGTTCGACAGAAATTGTGCAAATAATCCAGGAGTCAGGCTTCACATTGAAGTGGACAGATCCTTCACATTTCATTGCGGTACGTAAAGAATAATTATCAAAAGTTTTAATTACTCTCGAATGGGCAATCTAAGTCTAATAGCGAACAAAGAAGGCTTCGTTGGACCAACGTTCAGCTTGAGAAATCGACTGAAAAGGGGATCGTGGAAGTTGGCTTGGCTGCTGTTGGCCAGGTGGACACCACCGCTTTTTCACCGTTGGCGAATTCTGGTGTTGCGCATGTTTGGGGCCCAGGTTTCTTGGCGCGCGTATGTATATGCTGACGTAGAAATATGGGCTCCATGGCACTTAGCCATTGCCGACTATGGCACTCTCGCCAGGGGGGTGAACTGCTATAACATGGCGCCAGTCAGCGTGGGTGTCCGAGCAGTGGTTTCTCAAGGTGCACATTTATGTACCGGCACCCATGATTATCTTGATCCGGCGTTTCCATTGACTGCCAGGCCTATAAGTATTGGGCGGCGTGCATGGGTTTGCGCTAATGCGTTCGTCGGGCCCGGCATAACTGTGTCTGATGGAGCCATTTTGGCCGCCGCAGCCGTAGCGCACCGCGATTTAGAGCCTTGGTCTATTTATGCTGGTAATCCGGCCGTTTTTATTCGCGCACGCCCTGAAATTAATGATTGATAAATCTGCCCTGCAGGCTTATGACGTGTGCGTGGTCGGGGCTGGCCCTGCAGGCATTGCAGTTTCATTGGAACTAGCTGATCTTGGTTTATCAGTTGCACTTGTCGAAAGTGGAACTGAAGGGTATAGCCCTGCATCTCAGCTACTTTCTGATGCGGAGGTCCTTAGTAACGAGTCGCATAGCGTTATGGCCGATGCAGTGCATAGGGGCTTAGGCGGTACTTCTGCGTTTTGGGGGGGCCGATGTGTTCCATTGGACGCCATAGATTTTGAAAAGCGTGAGTTTGTCTCAAAGTCCGATTGGCCTCTCACTGAACATGATCTGCAACCTTTTTATCGCCGAGCTTGTGCAATTCTTGATGCTGGTGATGCCAATTTCAGTGTTAATACCTGCGAAGAACTTGCAACGAGCAAGCAGCCACTAAGTGCAAAATTTGGCGATACCGACATATTTTGCGCTACAAAATTAGAGCGATGGAGTCGCGTAACCAACGTTTGGGTTTCTCACCAAAGCAAATTACAGTCACATCCACATATCACTATATTGAGCGGGCTAACGTGTGTGGGTTTGCGTCAGGCTGAATTGGGTGGTGCAGTATCAGAAGTGTTGGTTCAACAGACCTCGTCTGATGTGCTTGCACCAGCAAGTATTAAAGCTCGGTTTTTTGTGTTGGCCTGCGGCGGTATCGAATGTACTCGCCTTGTGCTCAATTCGATTCAAGATCCTCTCGGTTTGAAGCTCGCTTCCACTGAACTGGTAGGGCGTTATTACATGGGTCATCCATCAGGCAAAATCACTGATATTGAGTTGTCTGGTGACCCCAATAAGACACTTTATGGTTTTGAAAAAGATGGCAACGTATTTGTAAGGCGCCGAATTACTTTTAGTCCGGCAACTTTGCAAAATGAAAAGCTTTTAAATATCGCCTTTTGGTTAGATAACGCTCCTATATCAGATTGGCATCATGGTAGCGGTGTGTTGTCTGCCGCATACTTGGCATTGACAGCGCCATGGCTCGGTCGCCTTTTGGCTCCTGAAGCTATTCGTAAGCGCGTAGTTGGTGAAAATTCAATTAAAAGATTGCACCACATCTGGAACTGCCTGCGCAGCCCATTTAAGACATTATTATTTTGTGTTCAGTTTTTATATCAGCGCTACATAGCCAAGCCACGCCTGCCAGGGTTTTTTACATTCAGCAGTACCAACCGGTACGCTCTTCACTATCACGCTGAACAGGCACCAAACTGGAATAGCACAATTACTTTATCTGATCAGGTTGATGCGCTGGGCATGCGCAGGGCTCGCGTGTTGCTTGAATGGTCAGCGCAAGATATTGACTCCATTATTCGGGCGCATGAAGTGCTAGATGCCGCATTACAAGAAAGCGGCGTTGGGCGACTAATTTACCGTTACCCCACGGCGGATTTGAAGCAAACGATTCAAGTGCAGGCTATTGATGGTTTTCACCAAATTGGTACTTTGCGAATGGGGTCTGATGCTTCCAAAGGTGTGACAGACCCTTACGGCCGACTGTATGGAACGTCAAACTGCTATGTCGCTAGCAGTGCAACTTTTCCGACATCGGGTCAGGCGAATCCGACCTTGGCATTAGTTGCGCTGGCCGTTCGCCAAGCGCAACACATCGTTGCATGCGCTGCTAACCCGGAGTCGCTGCATGCGTGACCCCATTCAACTATCTACCTTGGGTTTTGGCTGTGCACCGGTGATGGGTAAGGTTGGTAAATCTGAAGCATTACGAGCGATGTCTGAGGCTTTTAATCTGGGAGTTACTCACTTCGATGTGGCGCGCTCATATGGTTTTGGCCGGGCTGAGCAAGTAGTGGGAAGCTTTATAAAGGGGCGGCGTGATAAGGTTACGGTAACAAGCAAATTTGGCGTCGTACCACCAAACTTGAACTTAAGCACGAAGGCGTTAATTCCAGTTGCGCGGCTGGCGACAAAACTCATGCCGCACTTGAAAGCCAGGCTTAAAAGCAAATCAGGGCAGTTGCTTGCCGAGCGTAATTTTGATGTGGCGTACGCCCGAAAGTGTCTTGATGAATCACTCCGTATGATGAAGACGGATTACATTGACATTTATCTAATACATGAGCCAAATGTGGCCTTACTGAAAAACCCGGAAGAGCTTGGTAGCCTTCTAGAAGATAGCGTGCGTGCCGGAAAAATCAGGCGATGGGGCGCTGCTTATCAAACAGTACAAGACTATCAATGGGCCAGTGTATTGGGTGGTGACGTTATTCAATTTGAGGGTAATATCGAAACCTTGTCACAGTGCAACGCAATTTTGAATGACGAACGGCAGCGGATTGTGACGCGCCCATTTGCGGGAGGTTTGTGTACAAAGCCCGTACTACAAGCAAAGCTTCGGGATTTACAGCTAACTGAAACCGTCAAAGAATTGGGAGCATCTTTGGCAGATGTGTCTTTGTGTTTAGCTCACGAGCTCGCTGGTCAGTCCGGAACTGTTTTATGTTCGATGTTTTCATCTGAACATATTCAAGAAAATACTCGAACATTGAGGGAATTTGGAGACAAACTCTGTATGAAGCAAGTTGTATCGAAAATCATTCAAACTACAACTATGAACAATTCAAAATCGATATTTAATACTCAATGATCTCTGTACTTATTCTTACCAAGAATGAGCAACAAGATTTGCCTGGTTGCCTACAAAGTGTTTCATGGTCTGATGATATTCACGTTTATGATTCTGGAAGTACGGATGAAAGTGTTAATGTTGCGTTAAGTTATGGCGCAAAAATTACAGAACGAAAATATGATAAAAATATGCCTGCATTTGGTGGCGATGAATCAAGTCATAGAAATTGGGGGTTAGAAAACATTCCTTTCCGATATTCTTGGGTTTTAGTTGTTGATGCAGATGAACGGGTCACGCCTGGTCTCAGAATCTCGATACAAGCAAAGGTGATTTCGCCTGGAGATATGGTGGCATTTCGTTTGCAGCGGCGTGATTTTTTTCTCAACACTTGGCTTAAGCACGTTCAGGTT
>JACMRF010000040.1 GCA_014376575.1 Undibacterium sp. | reverse complement strand
TTCTCAAAGGACGGATTGGGTTTGTTCAGCTACCTGCCTAGCGCCGAAGGGTTGCGGCGCTCGCATTATGCAATGTACGAATGGCTGGGGTTACTCTGGTATCAGATGAAAGGCAAATAACGAGACCGTATCAGTATTTTGTCCTTATACGCAACGCAGATCCTTCACTTCGGCTTCACCATGCCGCCCGGCACGCAGGCACTGAAATCATTGAATGCACCGATCACTGGTTTCTGGGCACTATGCGCATCGCAGAGATCTGTAGCCGCTGACGCTATTTTTGATGTTACGGGTGGTTTTTCGCGCCAGCGAAAATCAAACGCTGAAGGATTGATGAACAATTGTCGCACCGGGTGATAGCCCAGAAATACGCTGAGCAAATTGGTATCAATATTGTTCAATGGTCGTATTAAGCCGCCATCGCGTTCGCGAATTTTTCCGTCAACCAGATTCCCTTCAACGTCTGCTGTGCTTTCTACAAAACGCACTTCAATGCCGCCAGTATCAATGAGCGTATTGTTGATCACGCGGCTGGCGGCTGCCTTATTCAAATAAATACCGTCGTCAGAACAGGACATCACCAGATTGGATGCGATCACGCCACGGTCTTGCTCGGTGATGCAGCGCTGATCCGGGCAATAGGCTTTGCCTGTCCCTCCACCACCTAAAGACAAACCTACCCTTTGCCCTGCCTCGCCACGCAGGTGATGCTCGCAGATGATGATGTTGCTTTCTATACGGTTATCCTTGCCACCGCCTTTGACAAAAGCACCATAGCTGATTCTGTCGCTCCCATCCTTGATAAAATCAGTGATCAGGTTATGCCGGATTTCCCAGCGGCTGGCGGCGACGAGATCAATCAGCGTGACCGAATGTTCGGTGTGACGAGGCGCGGTATTGCTGATGGTGTTGTACTCAATCAGGCCATCGTCGGGAATATAAGCACCCTCTTTATTCACTTTAAAGTGAGCGTTAAAATCGACTATTGTATTATTGCGCGCAATAAAGTGATGGGCGTTTCCGACGACATGAAATGCATGTTCACAGTTGCTCTGTTCCTGGCATACACCGCGTAGATGTAGATTCTCAACTATCCAGTAAGGCGCGGATACGTGAAAGCCTTCCGATAAGGCCAGAGCGATCTTAACGGTGCCGGGCACTTCTGCCCGAACAGTGATTGGCGCACCCGCTCGCCCTGCTTTGTTGGCAGTGATATTACCACCGGAAAAATGATAAGAGCCGGGCAAAAAGGAAATGACATCGCCAGCAATCGCATTGGCTATCGCTGCCCTGGCCTGCTCGACGGAACCAACAAGAACAGTGTGCCGAGCGTGATTGTCGTCAAGAGGCAGAGCGACAGTTAAGTCTTTGACGTCCTTCGTTTGCGCGCCTAGCGTCAATGCAGGAAGCGCAGCGACAGCATCCATTCGATCAAGTGCGCGTAGCGTTTTCCCCACCCAATCACCGATGCCAACAATGACAGGATTGTGGCCCGAAACGCGGCGTTCGATATAAGGGGCAAGCTCTCGCGGCGTACGATTGGATTGCTCAAGAATAAAGCCTGCCGTTACGAGCAATACCACGACCAATAATATTGAAAAAATGAAGGCTCTTTTTAGCATCTATTCGCGTCTGATCGATGGGGTTTATTTAACCGGTATCACAATGCTGCGGTCTACTGCTACGGCTGTCACGCTGTTTTTAGGTGAGCCATCAATCAATGTGTCTGAGTAAGTCAGATACACCAGTGCATTGCGTTTTTGATCGACCAAACGGACAACCCTCAGTTTTTTGAACATGATCGACAAACTTTGATTAAACACTTCTTCTTGTTGCTTAAGTGGTTTATCAAAACTGATCGTGCCAACCTGACGACAGGCTATCGATGCTTCGGATTTATCTTCAGCCAAGCCCAAGCCACCGCGAATCCCGCCGGTTTTTGCGCGTGACAGATAACAGGTGACACCAGCTACTTTGGGATCATCGTAGGCTTCCACCACTACTTTATGGTCAGGTCCGATGAGCTTAAATGCGGTATCTACACTACCTAGGGTTTCAGCGTTTGCCAAACCGAGTGACGCACATAAGGCAGCGCCGCAGAGGTGAACTAACTTCATGGGAATCCTTTATTTTAATGGTATCAAGACTTACTCAAGCGCGAATGACGAATACCATAAATGAAGTAGGTCGCAATAGCGATAAGCATCCAGATAAAAAATATCTTAAAGGTGGCCGCAGACAAATCTTTGACAATATACAAGCAAGCAAAGATGCTCAGACCGGGTACCAGGTATGGGCCAAATGGAACACGAAACCCGGCACGATCAGCGCCGATACCCTTGCGCCGCAAGACGGGCACGGCAACAGAGACCAAAATAAAGGCGACCAAGGTGCCCATGCTGACCATATCCCAAAGAAAAGTCGAATCAACCAAGCCCGCAACGATACCGACGACGATACAGACAATAATCGTATTGCTGACGGGTGTTTTTGTTTTGGGGTTCACTGTTTGAAATGCTTGGGGAATCAAGCCGTCTTTGCTGATGGCATACAGAATGCGGCTCTGACCGTAAATGGTTACCAGGGTTACGCTGAACACAGAAATCACCGCACCCGCTGATAAAATCAAGGCAGGCCACGCCTGGCCAGTCACGTTTTGCAATATCACGGCCAAGCCAGCTTCCTGCCCGGCAAACATGCTCGCCGGTTGTGCGCCGACTGCCGCCACTGACACCAACAGGTAAAAAACCGTGACGATTAATAAAGCCGCCATGATCCCTAAGGGCACATTACGCTGGGGATTTTTGACTTCTGCACCCGCAGTCGCCACCGTATCGAGACCAATAAAAGAAAAGAATACTGTCCCTGCTGCGGCCGTGACACCCGACATGCCGCCCATGCCTTTACTGTAATCCTGGTTAAAAAATGGCGTGAAATGCTGAATATTAAAACCATGAAATGCAATCACCACAAAAAACGTCAGAATAGTGAGCTTGATCATCACCATGATGGCATTAATCGTCGCCGATTCCTTGGTGCCGCGCAATAGCATGAAGCAGCAAATGACGACGAGAATGACAGGCGGCAGGTTAAACTGACCGGTATGAATTTCAGTGCCATTAACACCTGAAACAATCATTGGAGAACGTAACATCTCGGGGATTTGCCAGCCAACAGCATTGGTCAAAAAATGGTTCAGATAAGCCGACCATCCGATCGCGGTTGCGCTGGCAGCCAAACCATATTCAAGTAATAAACAGGCCGCCACAATAAAAGCCGCAAACTCGCCGACGGTTGCATAGGCGAAAGAATAGGATGAACCGGAGGCAGGTATTCTCGATGACAACTCGGCATAGCACAAGGCCGTCAAGCCAGCCGTCAATGCGGCCAGCAGAAAAGCGAGGATGACAGATGGGCCTGCTTTCGGTACTGCCTCAACCATGGTAAAAAAAATCCCGGTGCCGATAGTGGCGCCAACACCGATCATGGTTAAGGGAAACAAGCCTAGCGAACGATGCAAACTATGTGGGTCATTCCCAGCATGCTCCGCCTCGTCGACCTGTTTCGTGCGGAACAGCTGCTGTATCAATGATGCTTGTCTCAAGAGAATGCCTCTTTTTTATGATTGTTGATTATAGAGTACGGGCGTTTGCGAACGCTTATTCGAACGCTTATTCGATAGCTAATCGAACACTGAGCACTCACTATGGAGCACCTGATACCGGCAATAATATCCGCAAATCCTCCGCATTTGATACGGTAATGTCCAAATTTTTCACGGAAAACATGAGCGGCGTGGGATTCTTTCGAACAATTAAACGGTTTCCGCCCGGTTTTTCATTTTTTGTTTTGTCGCGGACATCCAGCACAAGATCATTGCATGTGTGCACTCAAGCAAATTTAAAAAGATTTGAGAAGCGAAGCGCACTATCCATAAGGGTTTCGAGGCAATATACACCAGAAACCCGCATGGATACTGCCCTAATGTTTTCATTTTTAAAAATATGAGATCGATACGGCGCTGCGCGTCAATATAAAAAGCCAGCATATTTTTCCGCTGTCTTGCGCGGTTCAACAGCATAAAAAAAGTAATTTTGCTGCATAATCCAAACTCACCAGCATTCAGGACCCTATATGAGTATTGCCATTATCGTTTTTGCCAAGGCTCTGGTCTTAGTGCCGATCACCTTATTACCGATATTAAATCCTATCGCCGTTGCGCCTATTTTCTTGGCAATGACTGGCCCCCTGGAACAAGATATCGCTAGTCGCCTCGCCAAGCGGATTGCGATTAATTGTTTTTTCCTGCTACTGGGTGCTGTTTTTGTCGGTGCTCATGTGCTGGATTTTTTTGGCATTTCACTTCCTATCGTCCGTGTCGCTGGCGGTATCGTGGTGGCGATGTCAGGCTGGCGCCTGCTCAACGATCAAGGACAAGACAAACTGCACACCTCGGTGGCGGCATCAGCAAACACCTGGACCAAAGAGCAATTACGTCAGCATAGTTTCTACCCTTTCAGTTTCCCCCTTACGGTTGGCCCTGGCACCATCGCTGCCTCGATTACCATCGGCACACAATTACCCGCGAGACCAGTAGATTGGCTGATCACCAGCTTTGCTTCTGCTCTCGGGGTGTTGATGACGTCTTTGGTCATTTATCTGTGCTATCGCTACGCCCGCAATCTGGAACGTTTTTTGGGCAATGTCGGTACGACGGTCTTGATGCGACTTTCCGCTTTTATTCTGTTATGCATAGGCGTAGAAATTGGCTGGGCTGGCTTGTCGGCCATGTTGGAAGAACTGAAATTTCACTAAATCGCTATGAGGATAGTTCTTCCACGGGGTCTGGCGTATCTGACGTGTCTTGCAGCATTAATGCATTTTCTACCTGAGTTGATTCGTCGCCGACCTTGCTCTTCCACGCCTTCAGAAAATAAATCTTTTCTTTTTCTGTCGGAGCGACATGCCAAAGAGCCATCAAAGTACCTTTGTGATCATGCAACTTCGCCAATTTAGCGATGCAATCAGTATTGCCATCAACATCTGCCAGGGCCATCGCGTAACCGTAAACACGATGTAATCGCTCTAGTCTATCGGGTTCGGTTTCGCTATGGGTAGCCGAAATTTTTGCATGGTCCAGATACATTGTGATTCTCCGTCGGATGGATGATGGCTTATTCTATCTGATTGCGATTAACCGAGCTAGATCGATCAGCGCATGACAACAGGAATGTATATCCGGCAAATGTCTTATCTGACCCGGCTGCGTTTCTCCCATTGACATTCCTCGGTACTCAATACCGTATTGGCTTGATCCACGGTTTCCAGATAAACATCAAAACCCCAAAGTCGCGCCACGTGCTTGAGCATTTCCTTGGTCTGCGCATTAAGCGGGCGGCGTAAATATTGCGAGTGCCGCAAAGTGAGCGCGCGGTCGCCGTGCATATCTACCGACCAGATTTGGATATTAGGTTCGCGGTTACCCATATTGTATTGGCCGGCCAATTGCTGCCGAATGGCTTGATAGCCACTTTCATCATGTATCGCCGATATATGTAATTTGTCCATGCTGTCATCATCAAGCACTGAAAAAAAATGAAAATCACGGATCAGCTTGGGCGACAAAAACTGCGCGATAAAGCTCTCGTCCTTAAAATTACGCATCGCAAAGTTAAGTGTTGTCAGCCAATCCGTGTCGACAATATCTGGAAACCAGACACGGTCTTCTTCAGTCGGCGCTTCACAAATGCGTCGTATATCACGCATCATCGCAAACCCAAGTGCGTAAGGATTGATGCCATTATAGTGGCGACTATCAACAGGTGGCTGGAACACGACATTGGTATGGCTTTGCAAAAACTCCATCATAAAACCTTCACCTACGATGCCCTCTTCATACAGTTGATTTAAGATGGTGTAATGCCAGAATGTCGCCCATCCTTCATTCATTACCTGAGTCTGGCGCTGGGGATAAAAATATTGCGACACTTTTCGCGTAATGCGTACCAATTCACGCTGCCAGGGTTCTAGCAGTGGCGAATATTTTTCGATGAAGTACAAGATATTTTCTTGCGGCTCTGATGGAAAACGTTGTTTTTCCTTCGCTGTGACAGTTTCATCGCGACGAGGCAAGGTCCGCCATAAATCATTGATCTGCGATTGCATATACCGTTCGCGCTCTTCCTGTTTTTCACGCTCTTCAGAAAGCGACAATTTGGCTGGACGTTTATATCGATCGACACCATAATTTTGCAATGCATGGCAAGAATCAAGCAGCAACTCTACCGCCTCTATGCCGTGACGTTGCTCGCAATCGCTGACGTATTTTTTTGCAAACACCATATAGTCAATGATGGCATCGGCATCAGTCCAGGTACGAAAAAGGTAGTTTCCTTTAAAAAAAGAATTATGCCCATAAGCCGCGTGCGCAATGACCAGCGCCTGCATGGTCAGGCTATTTTCTTCCATCAGGTAGGCAATGCAAGGATTAGAATTAATGACAATTTCGTAGGCCAGACCCATTTGCCCGCGCCGGTAACTTTTTTCGGTAGACATAAAACTTTTACCGAATGACCAATGATGATAATTGACCGGCATACCCACTGAAGCGTAAGCGTCCATCATTTGTTCGGCGGTGATGATTTCTAGCTGATTGGGATACGTATCCAGCCCAAAATTTTCAGCGACGCGTCGAATTTCCTCATGCGCTTGCTCGATTAATTCAAAGGTCCAATCCGATTGCTCTGGCAAGCGCCTGGGATTCAATACGCGTTCTATTTCCTCTACTTTTTTCGTGCTGTTCATACCGCACCTCACTTAGTTTTTCACTTGGTTTTTCACTTGGTTTTTCACTTAGTTTGTTTCTTGAACAACTCTCTAAAAACCGGATAAATATCCGCAGGTGTCTTGATCTTTTGCATTGCGAAGTGCGAGTGCTGCGATAGCACCTGGGTATATTCTTCCCATAGATTTTGCGGCTGTCCTTCGGTGATTTCTACATAGGCATAATATTGCACCAGAGGCATAACCGTATTAATCAGTAGTTGCCGGCAGGTCACCGAGTCGTTGTCCCAATTATCGCCGTCAGACGCTTGCGCTACGTAAGTGTTCCAGTCGCCGCTAGGATAACGTTCTTTGATGATGGTGGTGAGTAAATTCAGGGCGGAAGAAACGATGGTCCCGCCCGATTCACGCGAGTGAAAAAAGTCATCTTCATTGACTTCGGAGGCGGCGGTATGGTGGCGAATAAAGACGACATCAATTTTCTCATATGCCTTGGTCAGGAACAGATACAGCAGGATAAAAAATCGTTTTGCAATATCTTTTTTTTGTTCATCCATAGAGCCAGAAACATCCAGCAAGCAAAACATCACCGCTTGCGTAGAGGGCTTTGGTACCTTGATGCGATTGCTATAACGCAAATCAAATGGATCGATAAAAGGAATCGCGAGAAGCCGGGTACGTAAATGATGGACTTCGTGTTTCAGGCTAACGACGCGTGGATCACGCATGTCATCGGTCGTCAGTAAAAGCGCGTTTAATTCTGCCTCGGCCTCCTTTAAGCGTCGCGATGATCTCCCGCCTACGGCTATGCGCCGCCCCAGAGCACCGCGCAAAGAGCGCAACACATGGAGTGTAGAGGTCGTACCAGACGTTTTATAACCAGCGCGCTGGCTCTTAAAATCGGTGGCGGAAGCAAGCTGAGTTTTAACCAGATTTGGCAAGGCCAGATCTTCGAAAAAGTAATTCAAAAATTCTTCCCGACTGAGCTGAAATACAAAATCATCCTCGCTCGTTTCATCGCTATTACCTGCCTGCCCCTTACCCTTACCAGCACCGCCTTTGGGTCTTTGTATCTGATCGCCTTTTTGATATTCCTTGTTGCCGGGATTGACCGCTTCCCACACGCCGCCATGGGCATGCCCAAACGTGGGCTCGTTGACATCTTTAACAGGAATCGTAATTTTTTCGCCGCTAACGATATCGGTGATCGATCGCCCCTTGATAGCGCGCTCAACTGCGCCCTTAATCTGTCCCTTGTATCGTTGTAAAAAACGTTCACGATTGGGAGCAGATTTGTTTTTTCCTTGAACACGCCTGTCAATTAAGTGAACCAAAATTACTCCCCCAATTTAATTTTTATTGCCGCTCATCGCGCCTTGTCAAGACGATTTTCTGACGCGCAGATACCATTCACAAAGCAGCCTCACTTGTTTGGCGGTGTAACCTTTGGCGACCATACGATCAACAAATTCCTGATGTTTATTGGCATCATCGGCACTGGCTTTCGCGTTAAAAGAAATAACCGGCAACAGTTCTTCAGTATTAGAGAACATTTTTTTCTCTATGACAGTGCGCAATTTTTCGTAGCTGGTCCAGGTAGGGTTTTTTCCTGCGTTCTGCGCCCGCGCGCGCAATACAAAATTGACGATCTCGTTACGGAAATCTTTAGGGTTAGAAATACCGGCTGGCTTTTCAATTTTCTCCAGTTCATTATTCAATGCATCGCGATCAAAACTTTCTCCGGTATCGGGATCACGAAATTCCTGATCCTGAATCCAGAAATCAGCAAATGAGACATAGCGATCAAAAATATTCTGGCCATATTCAGAATAACTTTCCAGATATGCCGTCTGAATCTCTTTACCGATAAATTCAGCATAACGTTGCGCCAGATATTCTTTAATATAAGAAAAATATTTTTGCTCTAGTTCGGGCGCAAATTGCTCACGCTCTATTTGCTGCTCCAGCACATACAAAAGATGCACAGGATTTGCGGCCACTTCGGTATTATCAAAATTAAATACTTTAGACAATATTTTGAAAGCAAAACGGGTCGACAAGCCATTCATTCCCTCATCGACTCCGGCATAATCGACGTACTCCTGACGCGATTTTGCCTTCGGATCAGTATCCTTTAAATTTTCTCCGTCATAGATCAGCATCTTGCTGTAAATGCTGGAATTTTCAGGCTCCTTCAAACGAGAAAGGACGGCAAACTGTGCCATCATTTTTAATGTGCCGGGAGCGCAAGGAGCATCAAGCAAGGACGATGTACGAACCAATTTGTCGTAAATCTTGATCTCATCCGAGACACGCAGGCAATACGGTACTTTAACGATATAGATACGATCAAGAAACGCTTCATTATTCTTGTTATTTTTAAAGGTTTTCCATTCAGATTCATTCGAGTGCGCCAGAATGATGCCTTCAAATGGAATCGCACCAAAACCTTCAGTGCCCTTAAAGTTCCCCTCCTGCGTCGCTGTCAGCAAGGGGTGCAGCACCTTGATCGGCGCCTTGAACATTTCAACAAATTCCAGCAATCCCTGGTTTGCCAGACACAAACCGCCAGAATAGCTGTAAGCATCAGGGTCATCTTGCGCATAGTCTTCAAGCTTGCGAATATCAACCTTGCCGACCAATGAGGAAATGTCCTGATTGTTTTCGTCACCAGGCTCAGTTTTGGACACCGCAATCTGTTTGAGAATCGATGGATAACGCCGGACTACCCGGAACTGATTGATGTCACCGTTAAATTCATTCAGCCGCTTGACCGCCCAAGGGCTGGGTATGCTGCGCAAATAACGTCGTGGTATGCCGAAGTCTTCTTCGAGTATGGTGCCATCTTCGTCCTCGTTAAACAGTCCTAAAGGTGACTCGTTAATAGGGGAACCCTTGATGCAATAAAAAGGGATTTTTTCCATCAGATGCTTGAGTTTTTCTGCGATAGAAGATTTACCACCGCCGACCGGACCAAGCAGATAAAGGATTTGTTTGCGTTCTTCCAAGCCCTGCGCCGCATGCCGGAAGTAAGACACCACTTGCTCTATCACTTCTTCCATACCGTAAAACTCGCGGAAGGCAGGATAAATTTTAATGATTTTATTGGAGAAAATACGCGATCGCCGGGAGTCATGACGGGTATCGATTTGTTCCGGCGCACCTATCGCAGCGAGCATCCGCTCTGATGCTGTGGCATACGCAAGTGGATCTTTTTTGCATAGATTCAAGAACTCGGTAAGCGAATATTCTTCTTCACGAGTGCGCTCATAACGTGCCGCGTAGTTGTCAAAGATTTTCATCTGAGTCTCCTTTGTTGGCGATACCACAAACCACATATCAATAAAATTTAACCTTGCTGGGAAGCTATTGTTTTCATGCACACTACTTCTTTAGTGTAGGTTAAATTTTTTAAAATTGTAGCGCATATTTTCTAAATATTTTTCTCGAGAAATTTCATCATGCAAGACGCGAAGATTTGATGAATCCATTCTATTTTTTGTCTTGTTGTCAGAAACAACAAAATTGAGCTTTCCACACCGACCAGAATTTGTTTAAATAGCGTCAACTCTTTTAATCACAGGATAAAAATGAACTACCGTCTTCTTACCCTTTTTATTGCTGCCCTCATGGCTTCGTCGCTTGCCGGTTGTGGCTTATTTTCCAAGGTAACACAAAAAAACGATGTGCAAACGAGCGTCGTCAAGAACCCAAATGGTGCAGGCAGCGACAGTGGTGATGTGCAGACTATCCGATTTACTACCGGGGTATCGTCGGTCTCTGTTGAAAAACTTGCTTCGCAAAATCAATGCGTTAGCACTAAAGGCGCTGCGCTGATTACCCCTAAAGGCCCGATTGAAGTGTATCGCGTGAATTGTGATGATGGCCGTAACTTCATGGCGAAATGCGAATTACGTCAATGTCAGCCTATGGCAGCTAAATAAATTTATTTTTTGCCTGCGATCATCAAAAAATGACGCAGGCAAAACGCTAATATGTTTGGCTCCCGCACCTGGCATTGATTTTTATGCAGATAGTTTACTTGACACTAGACGACCGGTCTAATACTATTCGGCAATGGACAGAACAGAACATTTTCAAGATACCCGTGAACGCATACTGAGCATAGGGCAAAACCTGGTGTCTGGGCGCGGTTTTAGCGCTCTTGGCCTCAGTGAGATCTTAGCCAAAGCAGAAGTACCCAAAGGGTCTTTTTATCACTACTTTCAATCCAAAGAGGGCTTTGGCGTTGCGTTGTTGGAGCGTTATTTTGATACCTATCTGGCGCATGCCTCCGCGCTACTCAATGATGAGAGCATCCCTGTCACAAGCCGCTTGCTGACTTATTTCTCTAATTGGAAGCAGGTAGCAGCGGGTTGCGAATGCCCGGATATGTGTCTGGCGGTGAAGCTGGCTGCCGAAGTGGCCGATTTATCGGAGCCGATGCGCTTAGCGTTAGCCAATGGCATGCAGCGTATAACCGTACAAATTGCCAACACGATCAGTAATGCGCAAGCAAAAAAACAATTTCCCGCTGATATAAATGCCGTGCAATTAGCAGAATCTTTATATGGCATGTGGGTAGGCGCTTCTTTGCTGACCAAAGTCAGCCGTAGCATGACATCGATGGATTTGGCTTTCAAGCAAACCAAACAAATGTTAAGGATGTAAAAAAGAAGGACAGAGCAAGATGGCTTGATATTGCAGGCAGTGCAGGCGCAATAGCAAACCAAAGAATGAACATCATGGGCAACCTACGCGCCCATTTTTTTGCAGCAAACACTAGATGACCGGTCTAATTTTAATAAGGAATATTATGTCAACAACAACGCTTACTCATCTGTTATCCCCTCTTACTTTGGGCAAACAAGACACGCTGACTTTATCCAACCGCATGGTGATGGCGCCGTTGACGCGTTCGCGCGCTGGACAGCCCGGCGATGTGCCACGCGCTTTGAATGTAGAGCATTATGCACAGCGCGCTACGGCGGGCCTGATCGTGACGGAAGCCACACAGATCTCACGTCAGGGTCAAGGTTACGCCTGGACCCCAGGTATTTACACTGATGCGCAAGAAGCCGGCTGGAAACAAGTCACCGACGCCGTGCACGCCAAGGGTGGGCGCATCTCGCTGCAGTTGTGGCATGTGGGCCGTATCTCACATTCATTGTTGCAAGAAAACGGCGCCGCGCCAGTGGCACCTTCTGCCATCATCGCCGCCAATGCGCAATGCTTTGTGGTGCAAAAAGACGGCACGCCAGCCAATGTGCCGACCGAGTTGCCGCGCGCATTGGAATTGGAAGAAATTCCGGGCATCGTTGAGCAATATCGCCAGGCCGCACAACGCGCCAAACGTGCCGGCTTTGATCTGGTTGAAGTGCATGCTGCCAACGGTTATTTGTTGCAACAGTTCATGTCCACCAACAGCAATATCCGTACTGACGCATACGGCGGAACACTGGAAAACCGTGCCCGCCTGACGCTCGAAGCGGTGGATGCCGCCATTGCAGAAATGGGGGCCGATCATGTCGGTGTGCGCCTCTCGCCGCATTTTGTTGCCCACGGCATTGCAGATACCGAAGACGAAGCCATGGCGCTATATCTGGCTGACGCCTTCAATCAGCGCGGCATCGCCTATCTGCATATCGCCGAACCAGACTGGGCTGGTGGCCCACTATTATCCGACGCGTTTCGCCAGCAATTACGCGCCGCGTTTAAAGGTGCCATTATCTGCTGCGGTGGCTACACTGCCGAAGAAGCCGACGCCCTGATCGCTGGCGGCTTGACTGATGCTGTAGCTTTTGGTCGGTTATTTATTGCGAACCCGGATCTGGTCGCCAGATTTGCACAAGGCGCGCAATTGAATACGCCTGACCGTAGCACTTTCTACGGTGGTGCAGAAAAGGGGTACACCGATTACCCGACTTTGCAGCAGGCTGCAGTGTAATTAATCAGTAAATAAAAGTGCCCTCTTCGATTTTTGCGGCGGGCGCTTTATTTATACTCCCTACCAGTATTATTCAACAGCGCAATAGCAATATGCGTACTAAGCCGTTTTTTTCATATACTCCCTCCTTCAGCTAAAGCGGAAATAATCGGGCAAGCCTTGGTTTGACCGGTACCTTCGCACTCATGTATCAAACTTGACAGCATCGTTTGCATCTTTTGCAAATCGGATAATTTCCCTTCTACCTGCAGCAATCTGTCGGCGGCAACTTTGCGTATCGCGGTGCGATCATCGCCGTCTTCCAATTGCAATAAGGTCGTGATTTCGTCCAGCGTAAAGCCTAATTTTTGCGCGCGCTTGATAAAACGTATTCGTTCTACCAGCGCTTGAGGATAGGTGCGAAAACCGCTGGCAACTTGTGGCACAGGTAATAAAGATCTGTGCTGATAATAGCGGATAGTTTCCACGCCGACATGGGCGGCACGCGCCAGTTGCCCTATCGTGTAAGCGGTAGATGTTTGATTTTGCTCAGGTTTCATAAAGTTCTTGACTCCGTTCTTGGGTACAGCGTCTATGATAGGATAAAACACAACCGGAGTATTTGCGATGCCTCAATCCAACTTATTACAAACTAACTTACCTCAACCCAAGCAAGCTGATTCGTGCTGCGGCAGCGCTACAGCAGAGCCGACACCGGCCGCGACACCAGCAACACCAGCAACACCAGCGACACCAGCTATCAATGAAGAAAAAAAATACCTTGATCCTGTGTGCGGTATGACGGTCAGCAAAAATCCGGAAAAAGTGGCGCACCATCAGGGCACGACCTATTATTTTTGCAGCCAGTCTTGCGTGACAAAATTCAATGCAGACCCGCTCGCCTACGTCAAAGCAAAAAAACTGATAACGCCCATGGTCGCTTCGGTGACGACGACACCCGTGGCAAAAGCCGAAGCAAGTTGCTGTGGCGGCAGCCATGACGCACCAGTGAGCGATGCAGGACTCAAGGACCCGGTCTGCGGAATGAGCGTCACACCCGATAGCCCGCATCGTCTACAGCATCAAGGGCAAACCTATTATTTTTGCGCCGCAAGCTGTCTGGCCAAGTTCAGCAAAGACCCTGAGATTTACCTCGATCCTGCCAAGCGCCCCACCCCAAAAGCTGCCGCCAAAGATGCCATTTTCACTTGCCCCATGCACCCGGAAGTGGAACAAGTAGGCCCTGGCACCTGCCCTAAATGCGGCATGGCCTTAGAGCCCAAAGAAGCCAGTATGGAAGAAGACACCAGCGAACTCGATGACATGACACGCCGCTTTACCTATAGCGTTGCACTGAGTTTGCCGCTCCTGGTGATGACCATGGCAGATATGTTGCCTGGTGTTAGCGTCCACAACTGGTTAGGCATGAGCGTCTTCAACTGGTTGCAATTTGTGCTTGCAACGCCAGTTGTGCTGTGGGCCGGCTGGCCGTTTTTTGAGCGCGCGCTCGCCTCATTTAGAACGGGCCACCTGAATATGTTCAGCCTGATCGGCGTTGGTACTGCAGCGGCTTTCTTATTTAGCCTGGTGGCCTTGCTGTTTCCTCATCTATTGCCCGAGGCTTTTAAAATGGATGGCATGGCGCCGCTGTATTTTGAAGCGGCAGCCGTCATCATCACACTGGTTCTTTTGGGGCAAGTACTGGAATTGCGCGCGCGTTCGCAAACCAATACGGCGATCAAATCCTTGCTGGCATTGACACCGGATACCGCCGTACGGATTGCTGATGACGGATCAGAAAGTGACATCCCGCTCGATCAGGTGCACATCAACGATGTGCTAAGAGTCAAGCCGGGCGGGCATATCCCGGTCGATGGCGTGTTGCTTGATGGCCGCTCGAATGTCGATGAATCCATGATCACTGGCGAATCCCTCCCCGTCAAAAAGCAAGCGGGCGACAAGCTCAGCGCCGGCACCATCAACCAGCAGGGTAGCTTTTCGATGCGGGCAGAGCGTATCGGCCACGATACCTTGCTGGCTAAAATTATTGCTCTGGTCAATGAAGCGGGTAGATCGCGTGCGCCTATCCAAAAGCTGGCCGATCAAGTTTCTGGCTGGTTTGTACCTGGCGTGATTGGCGCAGCCATACTCGCTTTTATAGTCTGGGCACTTATCGGGCCTACGCCCTCCTTGGCCAATGCCATGATGGCGGCTGTCTCGGTTCTGATCATCGCCTGCCCTTGCGCTTTGGGCCTGGCAACGCCAATCTCGGTCACGGTGGGGATAGGCCGTGGAGCGACAGAAGGCGTGCTGATCAAGAACGCCGAGGCACTCGAAAGAATGGAAAAAATCGATACCCTGGTGATAGACAAAACAGGCACGTTGACTGAAGGAAAACCCTCATTGCAAAGCATCGTCACCGCCGACGGCATCAGCGAAAATACCTTACTGGCATTGGCGCTGGCAATGGAAAAACTCAGCGAACATCCGGTAGCGCGCGCCATCATTACCTATGCAGAAGCGCGGAAAATATCGCCCGCAGCGATCAAGGACTTCACCTCCATCACAGGTAAGGGAATCAGCGCAGTATCGGAAGGACAAATTATTCTGCTGGGTAATGAGCAATTGATGAAGGATCACGCCATAAAATTGACTGGGCTAGACAAGCGCGCTACCGAACTTAAACAATTGGGTCACACCGTCATGGTCATGGCGATCAATGGCAATGCCGCCGGACTGATCAGCGTGGCCGACAGCATTAAAGCCACGAGCTTGCAGGCGATCCAGGAGCTTCAACAGTCTGGCCTACGCATCATCGTATTAACTGGCGACAATGCCGTGACGGCGCAAGCAGTCGCGAGCCAGCTCGGCTTATCTGAAGTCCACGCCGATGTGCTGCCAGCCGACAAATATGGCTTTATTCAGCAATTGCAAAAACAAGGTCGGATAGTGGCGATGGCGGGCGATGGTATCAATGACGCACCGGCGCTGGCGCAAGCGGATGTCGGGATCGCCATGGGCACCGGCACTGACGTTGCGATGAACAGCGCCCATGTGGTTCTGGTCAAAGGCGATTTGCTCGGTATTATCAAAGCCCGCCGATTGAGCCAGCGCACCATGAAAAACATACGGCAAAATCTGTTCTTTGCCTTTGCCTACAATTTTATCGGTGTGCCGATTGCTGCCGGCGTGTTGTATCCGTGGTTTGGCATCTTGCTCAGCCCGATGATCGCCAGCGCGGCCATGAGTTTAAGCTCGGTCTCAGTCATCACGAATGCCTTGCGCCTGCGCCACAGCAAGTTGTGACATCGAGTTATGAAACAGGCTGGTTCATCAAGCCGGCTGGAAGGGGTAAAATACAACCCCTTCTTTGTCGCGCCCACTCTTCAATTGATAGACGCTCATGCCAGGTTTCAAACCCAATTTCATACCCAATTTCATGCCCAATTTCATGCCACATTTTATTTTTCTTTTTACCTCTTTTATTTTTTTCGCTGGCGTATTAATAACGCCCGAGTTGGCGCATGCAGAAAAGGCCAGGCAGGGTAGCAACAGCGTGACGGTGTATGCCGCCGGGGATATCGCCGATTGTAAAAAGAAGCCAGCGGCAGAAACCATGGCGGCTAACACTGCAGAACTGATCAACGCAGGGGTGGCCAAAGACAGCAAGGCTATTGTTATTACGCTCGGTGACAATACCTATCCGGTAGGCCGGCCAGAAGAGTTTGCAGAGTGTTATGAGCCGACTTGGGGGCAATTTAAAAGCCGTACCTTGCCCTCACCCGGCAACCACGATTACGGCATGCCTCTGGCATTGGGTTATTACAATTACTTTGATGATCTGGCGGGGCCAGACCGACGCGGCTATTACCGTAAAACAGTGGGACGCTGGCAGTTAATCTCGCTCAATAGCAATATCAATGGCGAGCAAATGCAAGAGCAACTCGCTTGGCTAAAAGAAGAACTGAAAGTAAGCAAAGCCAATTGCACCCTCGCCTTCTGGCATCACCCGGTCATTAGTTCTGGCGGCCACGGCAATAACGACGTGATGAAAGAAGCCTGGAAAATACTGGCCGAAGCCAAAGCCGACATCGTGCTGGCATCGCATGATCACAACTACGAACGCATGGTACCGATCAATGGCAATGGTGAACGTGATGACAAAAACGGCATACGTAGCTTTGTCGTGGGCACAGGTGGCGTGAAGCTCACACCAATGTTTTTCACCAAGGCCACCACAGAGATTCGCGATAACAACACCCATGGCGTTTTAAAATTGACGTTACAGGCGAATAGCTACGACTGGGAATTTTTGCCAGTGGCCGGACAAAGCTTTACCGACAAAGGGCATGACACTTGCCATTAATGGCACAGGGCAAGCTCCCTTGCGCTAGGCTTGCACGCTGCGCTCGCGATCCTGACAATACTGCTGCGCTTGTTCCAGCAGCCAGTCGCGAAACAAGCTGAGCGCCGGAGAGCTCGCCTTGTCTTGCGGGTACATCAGGCGATAGGTATTGCCGCTCA
>JACMRF010000002.1 GCA_014376575.1 Undibacterium sp. | reverse complement strand
CGGAAATTGCGCATACCGCATCAGCTGATCAAGCACCGAAGAAATCGGCACCTGATTACGAATAAAATTAAAACCATCCATGTTCTCGTTATAGAACACACAACCATTCGTTTCAGGGCGCAATAAAATGGCATCCACTTCAGCACCTGTATCAATCGACTGCAGATACTGCAGCACAGCGCCAACCGAGGATTTCGCTCGTTGAACCAGAGGCCAGTCGTTGACAAAACCACGCAAGATGGCAGGCCGGTATTGACTAACGATGTCCTTGTGAAAAACTTCTGATGTAACGTTATGCCATTCAGGTATTGCCTGGAATTGACTATTCATAAAAATTGCCTAATGGGGTGAAATGCAGTTTGAGGTCGCCAGAATTTTAACCGTTTTCTGTCGCGTGCCGCCAATAAGTGCTTGCATGCACCGGACCATTAAGCAATGGCAGAAGAGCTAACCCTGATCGCTTTAAAAGTAAGAAAAACCAACACGCAATCGCCATGCGGCTTACCGGCACAATATGGCTGAAGAAGCGCATGGACATTGCGGGTTAGGCCTGGACAATTGCCAAGTGTGGCATTCACCTCAGGTATCACTAAAAAAAAGAGGGCAACCCACATGAACTCACTCTTCTAGTTAATGGAAAAGAATTTTTTGGCCACTGGCGCCGGCTTAATTTCCACTTAAATCCTTGTGATAATATAGCGTTAAAAATAAAGGAATGTGGCTTGTTTCTATTTTAATCAACCGAGTTAATCAACCGAGTTAATCAACTAAATTTTGAATCATTTACGTTCTCGGCAGTCAAAGCTTTTATTCTCAATCACTTTTTTGAGCACTTTCCGCGTATTCCATTCAATCGTTTGAATCACAAGACCAAGCGATAAAACCACCCACCGTTCATCAAGGAAATATCATGATCAATACCAGCTATGACGCCGCAATGCTTGATACACGAACAACGGTATTACAGAACACCTATCGCTTGTTATCCATGACGCTGATCTGGAGTGCCCTGACAGCATATTTAGGGATGCTGTTCCCCGTTGGCGGCTGGGGGATGCTAGGAATTATGGTGCTCTCTATCGGCCTATTGTTTGCCACTAGGGCATACAGCAATAGTGGCGTTGGCGTATTACTGATTTTTGGTTTCACCGGGCTGATGGGCTTTAGTCTTGGCCCGACCATGAACCATTATTTAAGTCTGCCGAATGGATCAGAGATCGTCGGTACCGCATTATTAGCGACGGGCGCTGCATTTTTAGGACTCTCGGCCTATGTTCAGGTGACGAAGAAAGATTTCGCATTTCTGGGTGGTTTTTTGATGATAGGTCTGGTAGGTTTGGTCGTCGTCAGCCTGGTGGGAATATTTTTTCCTGTGCCGGGCATGAGTTTGGCTTTGGCGTATGTCAGCGTGCTTATTTTTGGTGGTTATATTTTGTATGACACGAGCGACATTATTTCTGGACGACAAACAAATTACATCATGGCGACGATCAGCCTCTACCTCGATATTTTAAATATGTTTTTGGCGATATTACGCATCGTTACGGGGTCGCGTGACTAATCGCTTCATCAGCTCGTTAACAGCAATGGCAACACACCTCAGTAAGTTTATTCAACATCAGGAAAATGTATAGTGGCTGAAGAAAAAAAAGAACCCTGGCTTAATTATCTGGCGCTTTCTACCGTCATATTGGCCGTCTGCGCAACCCTCTCTACCTTTAAAGGCGGCGGCTACTCTACCCGTAGTGTGATTAGCCAGGCGCAAGCGTCGGATCAGTGGGCCTTCTATCAGGCGAAGAGCATCAAAGAAAATCTCTATCAACTGCAACGCGAAAAAATACAGCTTGAGTTAGCCTTATTGGAGGGCGCCTCAGCGACACCCAAGCTCGCTGCCTATAAAGATGCCGTCGCTGGCTATGACAAGAAAATAGAAAGATACAACAAAGAGAAGGCTGAGATTGAACAGAAAGCACATGAATTAGAAGCTAGACGTGACGATGCACAAAAACACGGACAACCCTTCGGAATGGCAATCATCTTGTTGCAAATAGCGATACTCATTTCCTCCATTGCAGCACTCATCAAGAAAAAAGTGCTGTGGTACCTTGCACTTCCGGTTGGGCTGGTAGGAATGGTTTTCTTTGCAGATGGTTTTCTTCTCTTCATTCCTGCATTTTAGTAAAAGTAGCCGCATAAAATATCTCAAGAGATGGCATTGTCTGAAGGTTCAATCTCCACATCTGTAACCCTGGTTTAACCTAAAAAATCCTGATTTAACAAGGCTAAAAACCGAACCGACACGACTGTGCCCTTCTCTCCCGCGCCGGAAGTTAACACAATCTGCGCGTTGTGATCATTGGCGATGTCTCTAACGATAGAGAGTCCTAAACCACTGCCTGCCGTCTGATCACTGAGACGGTAAAACCGATCAAAGATCAACTCCCTTTCAGACGCGGCAATGCCTGGCCCTGAATCCTCAACAGAAAAAATACACCATTGATCCTCTCTATAACAAGAGACTGTTACCAAGCCTTGAAAAGGGGTGTAACGAATGGCGTTATCAATCAAATTATCGATCATATCGCGAAGTAAAAACTGATCGCCAAGTACTCTTACTGCTTGCAAATCGAAGCCTAAATCTATCTCTTTTTTACTCGCCATTTCAACGAAGTGCTGCACAGTTTCTTCAACCAGTTTATTGAGATTTACCGCTTTAAGTTCAATGCGCTCAAACTGACTTGGTTCTGCGCGTGCCAATACTAATAATTGATTGGTTTGCCGAATCATTCTCTCTGTGGATGACATCATTAATGTCGTTGATCGCGCCGTCTCATGATCGCTTTCGTGTTTGTCAGTTAGCCATTCGATTTGCGTTTTTAGTCCTGCAAGTGGCGTTCTCAGTTGATGCGCGACATTGGCCAAAAAACTCTGCCTCGCAGACGCATCCATTTGAACCTTATTTAATAAGCCGTTGATGGCGCTAACAACAGGGCGCAATTCCAGCGGAACGTGTTCAGAATTAACAGAAGAAAGATCATTGTAATTTCGCGCATTTAAATCCGATTGCATTTTCTTAAGCGGCAGTAAGCCCTTAGTAACAGCAAACCAAACAATAGAAATTAAAATGAGTGTTAAAAATCCTTCCAGCAGCAGAAGTGCAACAAAAATTTTTGCTCGGATCTGGGCACGTTTGCGGTCTGTTTCTGCGACGCCAATAGAAACAGTCTCAAGGCCAATTTTTGTTTTCAGCGTAATGACGCGAGTCGCCTCGCCCTTCATGGCGCCGTCGTAAGCGAGCGGGTCGTCAAGACTATTTGGCAATGTCAGCTGAGGAAAATCATTGTCTCCCGCGATGGTTTTCCCTTGTGCATCACGAACAGTAAAGTACAAGGAATCGATATGATTTACCCTCAACACTTGCTCAGCTTGCGGCGGCAAATCAATCATGATGGTGCCTTGGCTTTCCCGCAAACGCGACATTAGCGCCCAGACAGTATCGGCAAGACCCTGGTCAAAAGCGATTTGGGCGGGTGCCCATGCGAGCCAATAAGTAAGGCCTGCCCCAACAAAATTAATCAGCAGAAGTGGGACGATAAGCCATTTCAATAAGCTCACTCTGATACTAAAGATCATTGTTCTACTTTCTCTAGCATGTATCCAAAGCCACGAATTGTCCGAATCACTAGGCCGGCCTCTGCAATTTTCAAGCGCACCCGAGAGACATAGACTTCTACTGCATTCAACGTCACCTCCTCACCCCAAGGCAAGATGGCATCAATGATTTGCTGCTTTGAAACGACGCGTGACGTTTGTTGCATCAAATATTCAAGTACGGCCCATTCACGCACCGATAACTCTATCGATTGCCCATGTACTGTTGCACGTTTAGACGACGTATCCAGGGATAAGCCGCCAATAGTGAGCTCAACTGGTTTTGGGTGATGGCGCCTGGCTAAGGCACGAATTCTCGCCACAAGTTCAGGTGTCGCAAAGGGCTTAATCAAGTAATCATCGGCCCCCAGCTCCAATCCACGAACCCTGTCCTGGATGGCATCGCGCGCGCTCAATAACAATATCGGAAGATCACTTCCCTTCTCGCGCAGGCGGCGCACCACCTCAAAACCGTCAATACCTGGAAGCCCTATGTCTAACACCATGACGACGATTTCTGAGCGACGCAAGATCGATTCCACGTCATTGCCGTTATCGACAATATCCACAACTATTCCGTATGACTTCAGAACGCGGGCAATGCCGTCCGACAGAACCGAGTCGTCTTCTACCAAGAGAACATGCATGGGGAAAATCATTCAAGGGAATTAAAAATTCATTCTAACTCGCATCTGGAGAATGTCCTCTTTGATTTAACTATTTTTAGCTGTCAGCTTTTTGTCAGCCTTACGTCATTTATCTGACAGGAACCGCTTGTATATTGCAGGAAATAAAAAGCAGCGCGGCGTAACCCTAATCTTATTGATGCCAAGTTGCATGGATTCTACAACGACGTTTTATCAAGGCAAGCATGAACACACAAAAAATTACACGGCAACTCATGTTGACATGCGTGAATACCCTAGCCCTGTGCGCGCTCTTCACGCCGTTCCACACCGCCGTTGCGGAGCAACATGCTATTGGTTGGCAGGTAGGCGCAAAACTCGGGACGATTGCACTATTTTATTCAGCTCAAACACCAGCCGAAGATCTACCAGAGTGCTTGAGTCTACTCAGCAAAGAAGAGCTCGCGACAAAACACTATGTCAAGGTGTGGTACCACCACGGACGGCTTATTCAAAATGAGGTGGCCGAACTGCCCTCCGATTTGTTGCACGCCAAACTAGAAGATCACGTTGAAATCTGGCCCGCCGATTGTTCAAAAGGCAAACTCTCTCGCATCTCACAAGTGTTTGCATCGACACACTAATTTTTGCAAAAAATATCACTTCAACATGAACTCAAGCAGTGGCTTATGACTTTTTATAATAAATTTTTTTTCACCAGCATCGTCACTCTTTTTTTTTCCTGCGTCTGTGTTGCAGAACAGCTGGTAGAAGTGCAGGAGTTGAGTCTGCGACAAGCAATACAACTAGCGCTGGATCACAATCATGACCTTAAGCTGTCACTGAGCGCCGTTGAGAATGCAACCGCCGCAGGTCTCATTGCCGGAGCGGCGCCAAACCCCATGCTAACGTTGCAAGCAACCGGAATCAACCCTAAAGAGGGGATAGGTGCGGGCCCTTTACGCGGCAAGGCGGTGGACAGTGCAATGCGGATAGATCAGCTGATCGAACGCGGAGGGAAACGCCAATTAAGGCTGACATCAACGGCATACATGGAAGACGCCGCTCGTGCCGATAAACATGACATGCAAAGGCAAGTACGCGTGCTTGTCAGCTTATCTTATTACGACCTACTTGCCGCTGAAGAAAAACGCATCATCCTCACTCAAACCGCAGCGCTTTATGAGCATAGCATCAGCGCAGCACAGAAACGTCAAAAGGCAGGAGACCTTGCCGGCGCAGATCTGGCACGATTGCAGGTTGATGCATTGCGCGCTAAAAATGATGTCATGCAAAGCGCAGCCGATACTACCAGAATGCGCCAAATTCTTGCAAACTCATTGGGGCAATTACGTATCGCGGAACACATCAAATTGACCGATACATGGCCACCCGCTCCAGGCAACTTTACAGAGCCAAGCCTTACTTTGCTTGATAGTCGCCCTGAAATCAAGGCCGCAAAAGCACGTGTTGACGCCGCAATCGCCAATCGCAAGCTAGCGCTTGCATCACGATCAAGAGACATTTCGGTTGGGGTGCAGTACGACCACTATCCGGTTGGACAAACCAACAATCAAGGAACTGGTAACAGTGTTGGCTTTTTTATCCAGATACCGCTTTTTTTAAGATACCAATTTGAAGGAGAAATTCGTTCGGCTGAGGTCGCTGTTGATGTAACAACAGAGACGCTGGAAAAAATCCGCGACCAAGTGAAAAATGACCTCTTTCAAAACTGGCAAGATGTTCGTACTTCCTTTGATCTTTTGCAACGTTACGACGACAGTCTGCTGATTGCGGCCAAAAAATCTGCGGATGCAGCCGAATTTGCTTTTGCACACGGCGCAATCAATATCATGGATGTCCTTGACACCCGGCGCCTTTACAAAGCGACACAACTAGATGCGCTAAGCGCACGCGCTGTCTATGCAAAGTCTTTAGCTGCATGGCAGGCAAACCCTTTAGAAAATGAACACCAATGAATTTCTCATCATCAAGCTTACTCAAAATCGCTATCGCTTTTGTGCTTGTGGGCGTAACAGTATTCGGTATTCGCTATGTTAGTGCGTCACAAGAGCAGCCATCAACAAGTGTTAAAAAGCAGCAATCACCGCCGGGTATGATTAAATTTGGCCCAAATGCACCGCAGCTATCAGCGCTAAAAATTGCCGTTGTTGATGAAGTGCCTTTACCTGTCTCCGATCTCGTTAACGCACGTATCACTTACGATGAAACCGTCACTTCACGTATCACTTCGCCTGTTCTGGGGCGAGTCATGAGCTTGCATGCAGAAATTGGCGATAAGGTCCACCGCGGCACCATCCTGGTTGATATTGATTCTCCTGATTTAGCAACAGCGGAGGCTGATTGGCGCAAAGCGCAAGCGGATGAGTTACGAAAAAAATTGGCGTATGAAAGAGCAAAAATGCTATTTGACGCTGAAGTAATCGCGCGTAAAGACTATGAAACTGCGGATGCCGATTACTTGCAATCAAAAGCAGAAACGAAGCGTGCGCATTTGCGCATGAAAAGCCTGAATGCGTCGGGGAACGAAAATGGTCGTTTTGGCTTGACATCACCGATAGACGGAATCGTCGCCGACAAACAAATTAATCCAGGACTTGAAGTTCGACCCGATCTGCCCAATCCTTTATTTACCATTAGCGATCTCAGTCGTTTATGGGTCATTGTCGACCTGCCAGAAAATATCGCCTTTAACATCCATGCAGGGCAACTGATTCGCCTTGAGACAGATGCATTTCCCCAAAATGATCACATGGGAAAAGTTGCTCTGGTTGGTCTGGCACTTGACCCCGCTACGCGCCGCGTGCAGGTGCGCTGTGTCGTCGATAACAAAGATAAAAAACTCAAACCGGAAATGTTTGCACGGGTGTCATTTATTGCTGAAGATAGCGCAAAAAAAGCCATCCCTGTACCAAACACTAGTATCTTCGCCGATGGATTGCATAGCTACGTGTTTGTAGAGACTCAAACAGGTGTTTTTGAAAAACGGCAGGTGAGTATTAAAGTAAAATCGTATGAAAAAAGCTATATAGACAGTGGACTTTCTAAAAACGAAAAGATAGTCACGGAAGGCGCGTTCCTGCTCAACGCGGAGGTAGCAAGCGATGCTCACTAAGCTGATTGACTTTGTTCTGGCACAGCGCGTTTTTGTCCTTATTCTGACGATAGCACTTGCCCTTTTTGGCTATCGCGCTTTGTTTAACTTGCCGATAGAAGCGTTCCCCGATGTACAGGACGTACAGGTGCAGATTGTGACGCAATTTCCTGGACAGGCACCTGAAGAAGTAGAACGTATCATCACGCTGCCCATAGAGCGCGAGATGAGCGGAGTACCGAAACAGACGCAATTGCGCTCCGTCACCATCACGGGCTTGTCTGTGGTCACACTGACATTTGCCGATGGCACAGATGATTATTTCGCACGACAGCAAGTCCTGGAAAAACTACAGAATGTCACTTTACCTAATGGCATACAGCCAAGTCTTGCTCCACTCACGACTGCTGTCGGTGAAGTTTTTCGTTACATTATCGAGGCGCCAGCAGGGATGGATGCAAACGAGATTCGTGCATTGCAGGACTGGGTAATACGGCCAAATCTGAGGATAGTCCAGGGTGTCGGAGATGTTGTTAGTTTTGGTGGCACGGTGAAGGAATACCAGGTACAAATTGATCCCATTGCGCTGAAACGTTATGGTGTAACGATTGATCAGGTGAGCCAGGCACTCACCAACAATAGTGCGAATGTTGGCGGTGGCTTTCTCAAACGCGGCGATGAAGCTCTCGTCGTTCGCGGCATAGGAATATTTGGCAACATAGAGGAAATTGGACGCGTTATCGTCAATGCTAAAGCAGGTAAAACAGTATTGGTGTCTGACGTCGCAGAGGTAAAAATTGGGTTTCGGCCACGCTCAGGAATTGTTGCCTTCAACACTGAAAATAGTGTCGTTGAAGGTATCGTACAAATGAGCAAAGGGAGCAATGCGGCCAAAGTGGTGGCCGATATTAAAAGTAGCATTATTCAGTTAAACGCCAAACTACCAAAAGGCGTTCATATAAAAACGATCTATGATCGCACTGAACTCATCGACCATACCGTACATACCGTCGCTGAAAATTTGTTGGTAGGTGCAGCACTTGTCATTGCCATTTTGGTGATATTTCTTGGCAATTGGCGTGCCGCATTAATCGTCGCTACTGTGATCCCACTATCCTTACTATTTGCATTCATCATGCTTGATGCAAGGGGAATTCCTGCCAATCTTATTTCTTTAGGCGCAATCGATTTCGGCATCATTATTGATAGTGCGGTGGTGTTGGTTGAAGCACTCATGGTCAGGTTATCGGTACAAAATTATGATCCTCAAAGTGGCTTAAAACCTGATGCTTGGCGTCAAAAGACATTGAAGCAAACTGTCATTGATTTGGGGCATCCTATTCTTTTTGCCAAGGCAATTATTATTGTGGCTTTTATCCCCATTTATACATTCCAGCGAGTCGAGGGGAAAATTTTTTCACCGGTAGCGTTCACTCTTAGCTTTGCTATTCTCGGTGCTATTTTGCTGACGATGACGTTAATTCCTACGCTGCTGGCATGGACCATAAAACGTCATCCATTCGCAGAAGGACACAGCCACTGGATGGACTATCTTCAACATTGGTACCGGACAATGTTAGTTCGCCTGCACCCATCAAGAGTGCTAGTCATTGGTGTGGCCGCTGCGACACTCGCACTGACATTAACACTAGCGCCCTTGCTAGGAAGCGAATTTTTGCCAAAACTGGACGAAGGTAATTTGTGGCTCACGATCAGTTTGCCAAATTCAAGTTCGCTAGAAAAAACTCAGCAGATTGAACAACAGGTACGCGCAATCTTAAAAAGTTATCCAGAGGTAGGAAATATCATTTCACATGTCGGTCGCCCAGACGATGGCACCGATCCAAAGGGGCCAAACAATATGGAGATATTGGCGGATCTGAAACCACATAACGAATGGAAATTTTCTAGCAAAGAAAAACTCATTGCCGACATGTCAGCAAAAATTCGAACTATCCCAGGTATTCCAACAAACTTCTCTCAAGTCATCGAAGATAACGTAGAGGAGGCCTTGTCCGGAGTGAAGGGAGAAATCGCTGTCAAAATATTTGGCCCGGATCTTAATGTCTTGACGCAAAAAAGTGAACAGATCGCTTCCATACTTAATTCTATCCAGGGTGCAGCAGATGTGGCCGCAGTAAAAATAGGCGGACAGAGTGAATTGGATATTGTGATCGATCGCAATCGGATCGCACGATTAGGCATCAATGTTGCAGATGCCAATGCGGCGATACAAACGGCATTGGCCGGGAATGTCGTCAATTCTTATTTTGAGGGTGATCGTCGTTTCGACATCACCATTAGACTGAAAGAAAACTTCCGTCGCTCAGTCGATGATGTGGCGGCCTTGCAGGTGAATTTACCGGGCGGCGTAGGGACGATTGCCCTCGGCGATCTGGCACAAGTGGAAATACGCCAGGGAGCGGCGCGCATCAGTCGTGAGGCAGGCGGACGAAACGCATCAGTGAAAGCAAATCTACTTGGTCGAGATCAAGGCAGTTTTGTGGCCGAAGCGCAGCGTAAAGTGATGGAAGAAGTCCATTTACCACTAGGTTATCAGATCACCTGGGGGGGGCAGTTTGAAAATCAAGAGCGTGCTGTAAAGCGTCTTGAGATTATTGTCCCGGTTACCGCATTACTTATTTTCTCCTTACTTTTTTGGGCTTTCCGATCCGTACGTAAAGCGCTACTGGTGTTGGCGATAGTTCCGTTTACGCTGATAGGCGGCATCCTAGGACTTGCGGCAGTTGGTCTGCATTTCTCGGTCTCGGCAGCTGTTGGTTTTATCGCACTGGCGGGTATCTCTGTGCAAAATGGCGTCATTATGGTGGAGCAAATTGTTGAGATTTCTCAGACAAATTCTTCTGCCCTCTCCAGTTCGGTCGAAGGCGCTGTTTCACGCTTGCGACCGATTTTGATGACTGCACTCATGGCAGGATTGGGGCTATTACCTGCGGCGCTTTCACATGGTATCGGTTCGGAAACGCAGCGCCCGTTCGCAGTTGTGATTGTTGGCGGAATTATTTCTGCTACTTTTTTTACCTTACTGTTACTACCACTTGCGTATCCCTATTTTTGCGAAAAACTGGAAAAAAATTAGTCTTTTTTTTGACGACGAAATAAAGCATTCGAAAACACGTCATTTGAAAACAAATGCTTACCTTTTTTAGAAGAACATCTGTTCAAAGTAATTAATTCGCACTTCATATTTAGAGCAAATCACATGCAAAACCCGATCATCCATATTTTCCTACATCTGACCAATACGTCCTCACGCGTGAGGGGTAGAGATTTCTATGCAGTTAATGATGATCTTCGGCTCTCAACGTCTTTGCATGGGCAAACTTCGACGCGGAAAAGTTCTATCAAATTAAATCTCGCACTAGCTGGAACGCTCCCGGGTTTGTCCTTTGCACGTGAATTTTTAAAACTGGCGGTCCGTGCTGCGGTCAATTATGCGTCGACAAAAAAATGGTTGACGTATTGGAATTCGTCTCCAATTCACGCGGACATCGCGCGAGCAGCACCTTTCCTGTTAAAAAAGATTTTTCGTCCTTACATGACGAGCCGATTACGCTGCGATGAGAGATTGGGAGTATTAACCTCTCATTACGATTTTATCGTTCAGCAAAAACTGAGCTCTCTGATCTTGCGCGCCGCAACTGAACCTGTAGTGCTCAGTGAATTTTCAGGCAAGTCAGCGCAGGTGTATCAGATACAACTGGTAGTGGGTTGCGACATGGAGCGGGAGGGTGAAATGGTCTTGCAATTGGTGAGTGAGGGATCAATTTTATTTTCAGTCGCTTTTACCTTTTATACGGATGCTGGGGTAAGAACTGTTCCCATTGGCTGCTTACAAGGCGGCAGGAAAGCCAATAGTTTGGATCATATTCGCTATGCTACACGTGACATGTTTGGCCTGAGACCGAAAACATTAATGGTTAAACTGG
>JACMRF010000039.1 GCA_014376575.1 Undibacterium sp. | reverse complement strand
GCAAACGATTCCCGCATACCGCAGATGTCCGCCTATCTGCGTCGATATCCCTTTTCGGAACGTTTATACCCCGGCGCGCTCGATGTCATTAAACATCTCGGCAATTGGGGTCCAACAGTGATTATGTCCGATGGCGATCCTACTTTTCAGCCCTATAAAATCCAGGAATCTGGTTTGTCCAAGGCCGTCGACGGACGTGTACTGACCTGTATTCAAAAAGAAAAAATGCTGGCCCAATTGCAGCAACGTTATCCCGCGCATCAATACGTGATGGTAGATGATAACTTGCGCGTACTGGCAGCAATGAAGTGGGGTATGGTTGGACGGTTGACGACAGTCTTTTCGCGTCAGGGGCAATATGCTATTGATCCACATATGATGACCTCATACCCCTCCGCCGATCTTAGTGTGGATCGCATCGCCAACTTGCTCGATTATGATTTGCCGACCTTACTGCGCTCGTCGCAGCATGCAGTTGAAAAACCGCAAGTCGAACTCAGTTTGATGTGAACGAGAGATGAATCGTTTGATTGCCAGCGTGATCTATGCAGAGAGTTAAAAACGTGCCAAACTTTTTTCTTTCTCCGCGATGTATCACGTTAACATAAGGAAGCATGCATGAAAATCAGTCCACTCGCCGGCACGCTGGCGACTTCTGCCATGCTCATTAACGTACCGCAACTGATCACGGCTTATTACAGTGAGCAGCCTGATTTCGCCATCGCTGAACAGCGCGTGATGTTCGGTACTTCGGGGCATCGTGGTACTGCGTTTGAGCGTAGTTTCAATGAGTGGCATGTGCTGGCGATCAGTCAGGCTATCTGTGAATACCGTGCCAGCCAGGGGATTACCGGTCCCTTGTTCCTAGGCATCGACACGCACGCACTCTCAGTACCGGCCAGCGTCAGCATGCTTGAAGTATTAGCCGCCAACGGCGTTGATGTGATGCTGGCGCAAGACGACGCATTCACCCCCACGCCTGCTATTTCTCTGGCGATACTGACTTACAATCGCCGGCGTCAATCCGGTCTGGCCGATGGCGTAGTCATTACGCCTTCGCACAATCCGCCCGATGCCGGTGGCGTCAAATACAACCCAGCCAATGGCGGCGCTGCAAACGGCAAGGTCACGGCATGGATAGAAGCCCGCGCCAATGATTTGCTCAAGAGCAGACTCAAGGGCATCAAGAGAATACCGCTAGAGAAAGCCTTGCGCGCTAGCACCACGCACCGTTACGATTACCTCACCGCTTATGTAGAAGCGCTTGATCAGGTTATCGACATGGATATCATCCGTGGTGAAAATATCCGCATGGCAGTTGATCCTTTAGGGGGTGCAGGCGTGCACTACTGGGGTCGAATCGCCGAGCGTTACAAGCTCGATCTTACGGTACTCAATAGCGATGTCGATCCCACGTTTCGCTTCATGACCGCCGACTGGGATGGCAAAATCCGCATGGATCCGTCGTCTCCCTATGTGATGCAAAGTCTGCTGAGCCAGCTTGAGCGTGACTCGTCTTATGACATCGCCTTTGCCTGCGACACCGATCATGATCGCCATGGCATCGTCACCCAAAGCCTTGGCCTGTTAGCGTCAAATCACTACCTTGCTGTCGCCATCGATTATCTGTTTCAACATCGCCCGTTATGGTCGAGCGAGGTCGGTATTGGTAAAACCGTGGTCAGTAGCCAGATCATTGATCGCGTCGCTACCCGCTTGGGGCGCCGCTTGCTTGAGATGCCAGCTGGTTTTAAATGGTTTGCCAATGGCTTGTACGATGGCTCTTTGGGTTTCTGTGGTGAAGAGAGTGCCGGTGCTGCTTTCTTGCGGCTCGATGGCACAGTCTGGACTACGGATAAAGACGGAATGACTGCGGCCTTGCTATCGGCAGAAATCACCGCTCGCACTGGCTCTGACCCTGGCGAAATTTACAGAAAACTTGCTACCGAATTTGGCTCACCTGTGGCCGATCGGATCGAGGCCGCTGCCACGCCAGCGCAGAAAAAGAAGCTATCAAGCATCTCTGCGCAGCAAGTGCAAGGGCACGATCTGGCCGGCGAGCAGATTTTACGCATACTCACCAAGGCACCTGGTAACGACGCCGCCATCGGGGGCGTAAAGATCATCACCGAAAGCGGCTGGTGTGCCGCGCGTCCTTCAGGTACCGAAGATATTTACAAGATCTACGCCGAGAGTTTTCGCGGTGAAGCGCATCTGCGCCGCATTCTCCTCGAGGCACAAGTGATCGTGGATGCAGCGCTTAACGTTTAGCGCATGAATTTAAAAACGTGAAAACGGATAGGCCAAACACGCACTAGGCGAAGCGCAATCCCGATGCGCCCTGTAGACAACAATTGGCTGTAAGCCCGCATGGATATTCATACGGGCGTTTCGAGTCAAGACCATCCGTGTTGGCAAAGTAATCGCGCATTTAGGCGTTATATTGAATCCGCCAATCTTCTTGCCTCGTTTAATTTTGCTGAAGCATGTAATTTTTCCAGCGCTGATGCTAATTCAAGAATGCTAATTCAGGGCGAGCATCATTCAACCTGGTATGGCTGGCAATGCGTTTTATTTTCGCAGCCTGTCATTGCGACTCAATTGTGGACTTTGTCGAAGTCAACGCCGTAATTTTTCGTCTAAATCATCTGAGTCGAGACGCGAGCGCACCAGTTCTACTTGTATATGCGCTAAAGTTGTTAATGCTTGAACACGGGCGATAATGGCTAAATTCACCGATATTATCGGCCTGGATAACGCGCGATTGCACTTCACTCTCCATCGATTCTAGCGTTTCTTGTACAGAGCTTTGCGCGGATACTCATCACTTGGCGATACGATCGCCTTCGGCGTCCTTTAATGCTTCTGATAAATCGGGCACGCAAGACACCAGACTTGCGCGTAGATTGACGACGATAAAAAAACCCCTCTCAAAAAGAGAGGGGTCATTAGATCAACAACAAAGATTACTGAACAGTAGCAAGCAAGGTGACACCATTGATTGCTGCATACGCATTTAACAAGAGGTAATACGTACCTGCCGCTGGCGAAGAAAATGTGATGGTCTCAGTATTCGTCGAGCCATCCGATTTTTTGTCGTAAACACTGATGGATGCCGCTGAACCTAACTTAGCGTAAATATCGCCATCACCAGTGCCGCCAGAGAGTTTGAAGGTCAGGCTGGTTTTGCCAGCTGGAACCACAATCGTATAGCTCTTCGACGCATTCGTTGCGAGCGCAATACCAGTTACTGCCGTACCGCTACACAAGACCGTAGCGGATGGAGTGCAACCAGACGGCAGCGTGCCAGTGGAATAGCTCGCCACAATAGAAGCACCACTCACTGTCGCATACGCATTGGCCAATAAATGATAAGTGCCTGCTGTTGGCGCCGCAATCAAGATACTTTCAGTAGTGGTTGGACCATCCGATTTTGCCAGGTATGAAGTTGTGGTTGGATCTGTTGTCAATTGTGTATAGATATCACCATCACCAGTGCCACCTGACATTTTGAAACTCAGATTGGTTGATCCAGTTGGAACCACAAACGTATATTTGGCCTGAGTACCGGTACTGCCAGAAAAACCTACCGATACGTCTTTAGTCAGAACAACCACACCTGGTGTTATGACCGGAGCTCCCATGACATTGGCGAAATTGGCCATGTTGAGACTGCCGTAACCACTGGCGTAATCCCAGCCTGTTTTCGCGCTATAACCACCATTGCTACCGGAGGTAATATCGTGGAACATACTTGGATTGGCAGCTGCTTTTTGATACATGGCAGCAGCCGGAAAGGCCAGGCTATTATTGTTCATCGATTGAACGCGAGCCCAGAAGCCGGTGAACAATGGAGCCGCAAGACTAGTGCCACCAATTTGTTGGTTTGATCCGTTCACGATAACTAAAGCACCGCTGGCTGGAGAGGCATCCAATGCAATATCTGGTGTGCCGCGCATGGTGGATGTACCTAATACGCCTGCATTGACCTGCCAGCTTGGCGCAGACTCCGTCAAGCTAGGGCCACCGCCTGCGCCGCCACTTGCACTTTGTTGGCAGGTAGCTGCAGTAGTGCAAGCCCATACCGATTCAGATACCCAAGTGCTCCCGTTTGTATTGAGCAAAGTGCCGCCCACTGAAATGACATAAGGTGAGACTGATGGATAACTTTGCGAGGTGCCAGGGCCGCCACATTCATATGCACCTGAATCACCTGAAGAGACGGAGAACGTCTGGCCTTGAGCGACAGCAGTTTGGAAGATCTGGTCGTTACTTGCCATGATGCCGGAGGACTTCGCATCGTTTTCACATTCGCCGAGTGACACATTAATCGTCTTGGCGACGTTGTCACTGACCGCACGGTTATAAGTACTCGTCAGATCGGCATCACTCAATGTAGTGGCCGTGTAGAGGATCATCTGTTTGATGGTTCCACCCGCGGCGGCCAGTGCATCTTGCGTATCCATGTTCCATTCGCCGATACCTGCAGTATCAGAACTTGAAGTGCCGACTGTTACAGTGCTGACGTTGACGCTTGGGTAACCAGCATTGCTCGTAAACGTTTTCAAATCAGCGATGGTTTGAGTCATGCTGCCTTGAGTAATAATACCAATCGTGGCATTGGTTGCACTAGGTAAGCCGCTGGCATTATAAATAGACGAGAACTCTGTCGGATTATGCCCAGTACTCGACATGGTTGTTGTGAGCGGTTTCGCCATTGTGTGATGCAAATAAATCGTCTGCAAACCATGTACTGCCAATACTATGCCTCCCAATGATTGTGGGACGGCTGCATCACTCGAATTAGCAATGGCAGTACGGCCATTCACATTAAAATTCCGCAAGTCAGTATTGAACCCAGTCTTGACAGATGCGGCGCTACCATCGCCACTGACTAACATACGGTTATCGGCAACCGTAATATTTGTAAATCCGCTTTTGCTCATGTGATCGACTATTGCTTGCACTTGCGCGGCAGTAGGTGCATAAGTTTTCATGAACTCAGCGCTGCTGATTGGTTTTGCATTACCACCAGAAATAATATTGTTGGTCAATGCGTCAAGACTGGCTTGGTTGCGCAACTTCAGCGACACCACAACGTGAGTTGGGGCACCTGCTTGCATCAATGCCATGGCTGAAACGGTATTTGGCAATCTTGGAACTTTGGTTGCAGTGCTCACCCATTGCTCTGCTTGCGCTGCACCGCTGATTGCACATAAAGTCATTGCTGCCAGCGATAAAGTTTTCAAATTAAAACTGATTCTCATTACTTCTCTCCAATTTGTAATACGAAGATAGTGATCCCTTTAATTCTGATTAAAGTGGATCGGCTCAGTTACTACATCCCTACTTATTTCTAGCAGGGATCGGCGTGCCCAAACTGGCTTGATATAGACCAGTTTTAACACATCTACACTGCCCAAATAGTTGTTCAAACTATCTAAGCAGAATTTCTTTGAGGAGAAGTAAACGCCAATGCATACCAACGACTATGTACACTTGGAATGAGTCTCCTAACTTATTGCTGTATTCGTTACATCAATATTGTTTTGAATGAGTAGTGCGCCAGACAGCTCAACTTAGTGAGCCATGTTTTGTTTAGAAAAATAAATGAATGCATGAAGATACTTTCTACTGACAAAAATAAAGAGGAGGCGATCTTTACTGGCCAGACGAAGTAATTAAATCAACAATCAAAAATATTCATGAACAGTCATTTCTTGTTCTTTTCCCTTTTTTTTAATTTTATGTGGAACATAAATTTTTTCTGCTTCAACCGTGCGTAAAGAAAAATCGGTATGTTTGATTTGCCAATTCAATTCTCGATAAAAACATGGCCGAAAAGTTAAATACGCGTTTATTTTTGTAATCGACGCAACGGCCAGCAATAAATAATCTAGATCGGTGTCAATCAATAGGCGTCTGACTCATTAAAACCAGCTGCTCAAAATTACGCAGTTACTGCAAAATAATGCGGTCAGTTTTAAAGACTTCTTTATGCAAAGCGCCTCGTTGCACAATGTTCAGGTGGTTGAAAGCAAAATTTGACGATCCGTTAAGTTGGCATCGCTACGTCAAGTTTTCAGCACAAGTGATCCGGAAACAGAAGAAGCAAAAGAGAAAGCATGCGATAGTGCCGCAACAGCAAAGTGCAGGTTTGGTGGAAACATTTTGAATGCCTATAATGAAGTCAACAGACTGTGCCCACAGCAAATAAAAGCTGTAGCGACAAAGCACGATTACACTAAATTACAGATCAGAAGGCGGGCCGCGATTTCGACTGAGCGCCAGTAGTTGGACTACCTGCTCAAACGCGGTATACGAAAGGAAATGGCAAGAAAGATAATTAAAAAACGCGAGATTATACGATTGTATTTCTATACTGGACTGAACTTGGGAAAACTCTAAACATAAATCACAATTTTCTTCATCATCTAGTGACTGCTCCGCTTGGGCTTTTTGTTGATGCGGATTAACGTGGTCTAAGCCATGCAAAAGACTCGCTTGTTGCGTAAATAAAAGTACGAAAGAAAGCAGGAAGCTTTGCAACAGCATCCTCAGTGCTTTCTTGTTCGTTTTTACTTTTTGACGCATCGCAATTCTTTAATCTATTTGCTAACGAGCAAATACTTTAGCATATCTATTTTTAATAAATACCAATATATCAAGGGATTTTTAAATTGTCTCTTTTTGACACTTTCATCGGTTGAAACATGATGAAAAATAGTGCGTGAAAACGGACGACGTTAAACACATGGACTCATCCAGTCATTTTTTATTTTACTTGTTTGAATATGGCATAGTGGTACTCCGTTAGTTAGATTTACACTTCAGTCGCGGCATTTTTTTATGTTTTTTACGACGAAACGCTTCCCATTTGCCAAAGATTTTTATGTTTATTACCTGGCTTCGTGTATCCACAGCGTGTTTAAGTACAGGTTGCCGCGTTTACTGATACGCAATACGCCTACCTTGCCGCCCGTACCTGTCTGCCCAGGCACCAGACCTCACCATGCGGTAAGCTCTCTCTCGGCTATCCTGCCATCGATTTGGTTTACCATCGCCGATTGTTCGCTTAACGTGTCGATCAAGACCACTGGCAAACGCTCGACTAATTTCACTAATACTTCTGGTAGTGGTTTATTCAGGGACGCGCTACCTAATCCCATTACTTCGCCATATTCAGTCAATAAATCACACAGTCCATTGATCCGCATCGTACGAAATTTGACGAGTCGTTGCCGCATCCTATGGAGCGCTAACACGGCTTGTTGCGATTCCGTTTTGACTGTGACTGCTTTGACATTGGGCTGCTGTATGGCGCACCAAATGACTCTGGTCCATTTGCGTGTTAGGACAGTGCTTGAGAAAAAGCTCTTTTTTTGTTGAAAAATGTCGTCAAGCGCGTTTTAAAAAAATGCTAAAATCTTCTTATGAGTAAGCTATTTACCAAAACTTTTGCATTCGCACTGTTCGCCATTTTTATGGTGAACACGCTTGTATGGAGCGTGAATACGCGTCGTGTTTCCCATGATCTGGAACATAGCCGTGAATTTGCTCACGCCGCTTCGGAAAACGAGCTGGTTCATGAACATGACCATGACTATGAGCGTGCCACCGTGGTATTGGATGAGGCCGATGTGCCTAGCGTCATGGAACATCAGCTTTTGCATGCGGTCGATCATTTCCAGCTTTTCCCTAGTACGCTGTCGCATGTTTTACCTCTGGCGCTATCGGAGATAATTTGTGCTCACTTTATTTCCTATCTGCTGCCGGCGGCTGCCCTTGCGCCACCGTTTCGGCCCCCCCGCGTTAATTCTTCCCTCGTTTAATCCTTCTCTGCATTATTGCGGCATCGTCGACTATTTTTCGACTTGATTGCTGACGGATATTGACGGTGTGCCTGATGGCTCCCGCCATATCAGGCATATCGATGTCATTTGTTATTTGTTCGTGATGCCGACCGGGATTCAACACATCCAACGAAAAAGCCATGGCTGCGCTCGCTCGGCAATCCGCATGCTTTTTTGCGTCGCCCGGTCATCTTGATTTATCTGTACCCGAACCATCTGGACTGAACTATGAAAAAATGTGATCTACTCCTGCGCGCAGGTGTCATGCTTGCGGTAGCCATGAGCGCCAATGCCTCTGCCGCTGAAAGAACCGCCAGGTTTGCCGTCGCCGAAAAACAAATGCGCTCGCTCGGCATTGAAGTCGCTGCCATACAAGGGCAAGGCGCACCGATCGTGATGCGCTTGCCAGCACAGGTCATTGTGCCACCCAACCGCGAACAGATTATCAGCTCTTCATTGGCCGGCTTACCGGTGCAATTGTTCGTACAGCAGAATCAGCTAGTCAAGCAGGGTGCGCCCTTGCTGCGTATGGTGAGTGCCGAATTTGGGCAATTACAATTGCAGTTAATGCAGACCAACAGCCGCGCCACGCTGGCGCGTCAGGCTGCGCAACGTGAGCGCGCCTTGCTAGAGGAAGGCATCATTGCGCAAAGACGGGTAGAGGAAACGCAGGCAAGTTTGAAAGAAAGCGAAG
>JACMRF010000038.1 GCA_014376575.1 Undibacterium sp. | reverse complement strand
TCCCTTCTATTTTTCAAAAAATATGCCAATACGGACCTTTTTTTTCTTTTCGCTCATTTTTTTGCTTACTGCCAATGCTGCGGCAGAAAGGCTATCGATTAATGCTGAAAAGACCAAAGCACCCAAAATTTGTCTGGTGTTATCTGGTGGAGGAGCACGGGGTTTTGCCCATATCGGGGTCTTGAAAGAACTTGAAGCACTGCAAATCCCGATTCATTGCATTGCGGGCACTAGCATGGGTGCGGTAGTTGGCGGTCTGTATGCGGCCGGGCTTTCCGCCAGCGAGATTGAACAACGGCTCAACAAATTAAAGTTGGACGATATCGCACTTGATCGCGTAGAGCGCCGTTATTTGCCACATCCTTTGCGAGAGGAAGATAATCATTACCCACTCGGGGCCACGCTGGGGCTTAGCGCTAGCGGCGTGCGCTTGCCAACTGGTGTAGTGCAAGCCACGCAATTTTTAGAGCTAATGCATAACTGGACTGCGCATTTAAAATCCGATATTCATTTTGATCAGTTGCCGATTCCGTTTCGCGCAGTCGCCACCAATCTTGAAAACGGCAAGATGGTTGTTTTTGATAAAGGCCCGTTACACATCGCCATCCGCGCCAGCATGGCAGCGCCTGGCGTGTTTGCTCCGGTTGAAATAGAGGGCCAATTATTAACCGATGGCGGTCTTGTGCGAAATCTGCCAGTTGATATCGCTCGCAGCATGGGCGCAGACGTTATCATCGCCGTCAATATCGGCACGCCATTATTGCAGCGTCGTCAGCTCAGATCCTTAATCAACGTAAGCCAGCAGATGGTCAATATTCTGACGGAACAAAATGTTGAATTGCAAAAAGCAGCTTTAGGGCCCAAAGATATTCTCATCGAGCCCGATCTTGGTACCATCAGTTTTATGGATTTCTCGCGATCGGCAGAGGCCTCTGTCATAGGAGTAAATGCAGCCATCGCGGCGCAAGCACAGCTGCAAAGACTCAGTTTATCGACTGAAAATTATGTGGCAAGCCAAAACCGCCGCCCTCACTCAGAACTACCTAAAATCAACATTGATTTTGTTGACATTAATTCGAATGGCATCATTCCAACCAAAGAAATCAGTCGCCAGGTCGCGATCATCATGGGAAGCCAATATAACGCGGAAGAAATAAATCAAAAGCTGGCATTACTCAATATTTCTCGCGAATATGATGGAATTAGCCATGAATTAATCCAACGTGATGGTCAATACGGTGTTCGCATCAATGCAAATGAACGAAAATGGGGGCCACATTTCCTCAGATTCGGTCTCGCACTATCAAGCGGATTTGAAGGTGTCGGTGGATTTCGTTTGCAAGTTGGCCATCGCTATCCATGGCTCACAAGTAGCGCTCTGGAGTGGCGCAACGACATTGAGTTCGGCAATACATTAGGCTTACACACCGAATTGCGCCAACCTCTATTCGACACCGACGGCATTTTTGCCGCGCCTTATGCAGATATCAAACAAAGCACGCGTAATATTTATAGCGGTGACACGCGTATTGCCGAATATGCATTCAGAAGCGATAAAATTGGCGTCGATATCGGCGTGCCGCTCGGCGACCGAAGCACGCTTGGCGAATTCAGACTCGGATTGGGTGCCAATCACTATCGTGTTCGCCCCAAATTAGGCGGTCTCCAGATCAACACGGCAGAAGGTAATGCCAACATCGTTGAGTTACCGAGGGCAGAACTGCAACAAGGCGGCATAAAAACCTCCATCGTCATTGACCAACTCAGTGACGCCGCCTTCCCGCGACACGGCTATGCGTTTGACAGCGATCTTTTTTTTGGCATGAACAAATCGGGCGATAATTACAAGGAATTTGCCGTTAATGGCACCTGGGCAGAGAGTATCGGCGCGCACAGTGTCAATCTTAGATTAAGCGGCGCGGGCTTATTTCAATCCAGCAAAGAAGTACGTGGAATCGGACCGACTCTGGGCGGTTTCCAGCAAATGTCCGCGTATCAACCGGATCAGTTCACTGGCAACTATATGCTTTATGGCAGCGTCACTTATTTATACCGTGCGCTTAAGTTTGATCTGGCAGGACAAAGTCTCTTTGTCGGTAGCTCACTGGAAATTGGCAATGTCTGGAATAAAGGCCATGATATTTCGTTCGCATCAACGCGTAAAAGTACCAGCCTGTTTACTGGGTTCAATAGTTTTATGGGGCCAATTTATCTTGGATTTGCCTTAGGGCCATACGGTGCGAAGAATGTATTTTTCCAGTTAGGCAGACAATAAAATTGCAATCCGGTCAAAACAAAAATTCAATCGGTAAACACTCAGCTTATTGATAGAATTTTTATTTTGAATGACGAATCGATTGGCAGCTTATGGCGTTTAATTTTGATGATATTCCACGACGCTTTGATCAATTGCGCCAAAAATTGATTTCCCATTTTTATCCAGCATGTCGATCTTGATGCGATCGCCAAATTTCATGAATGGTGTGCTTGGCGCACCGTCTGCGATCATTTCCAACGCCCGCTTTTCAGCGATGCAGCTAAAACCTTTTTTTGCATCCTTATTAGAAACGGTACCTGAGCCGATGATGGTGCCCGCGCGGGCATGACGGGTCTTGCACAAATGCGTAATCAGTTGCGGGAATGAAAACACCATATCGACACCGGCGTTGGGCTGACCGACCAGAATATTGTTCCATGTCGAGCGCAATGGCAAATGTACTTTGCCCGCTTTCCAGGCGTCGCCAAGCTCATCCGGTGTCACCGCCACCGGCGAAAAACTTGATGCTGGCTTTGACTGAAAAAATCCAAAACCTTTAGCGAGTTCTGCCGGTATCAGATCGCGCAAGGAGACATCATTCACCAGCATGAATAAGCGTATGTATTGTGCTGCGTGCTGCACCTTCACGCCCATCGGTACATCGCCCGTCACCACCGCCACTTCGCTCTCAAAATCGATACCCCACTCTTCCGATTCCACGGCGATATCTTCCATAGGACCAATAAAATCGTCGCTACCGCCTTGATACATCAAAGGATCATGCCAGAAGCTCTCTGGCATCTCCGCGTTGCGCGCCTTGCGCACCAGCTCAACGTGATTGACATAGGATGAAGCGTCTGCCCATTGAAACGCGCGCGGTAACGGAGCCATGCATTTTTTTGGATCAAACTCAACACTATTGGAAGCCTTGCCCGCATTGAGCTGCTCATACAATGAAATGAGTTGGGGGGAAATAAAATTCCAGTCATCTAAAGCCGATTGCAATGTTGGCGCAATCCCATCGGCAATTTGTGCTGTTTTTAAGTCACTGGAAACGACAAGCAGTTGGCCGTCGCGAGTTCCATCGTTGAGTGTGGCAAGTTTCATAGGGAATATTTGGTCGGCAGTAGGAAGTCAAAAATATGTCATCGTATAACAACAAACGACGCGATTTTACACTATGCGAAACCAAGTTTTACGCAGCACCGTCAATCGTAAAAATAAAGTGTGTATCATCATTCTGACTAAAACCAATAAAAAATATAAACGCATTTCTATCAATAACAAGGGAGACAAAAATGAATCTTAGCAACCTCAAAATCAGCGTACGTTTATGGCTAGCTTTTGGCAGCACCATGCTTATTCTGTTACTGATGGTCCTCATCAGCGCCACCCGGCTTAATACCATCTCTGAAAAAAATAAACAAATTCTGGATAAGAATGCGATTGGCGTTGCAAGCGCTTTAGAAATTTCGTCCATCATCCAGGAGAATGGCAGCAGAACAACCGAGCTCTTCATCACTCCCGATCCACAGGCACGCTCAAACCAATATCTGGCCGTAGACAGCAACAAGAAAAAAATCGCCAGCTTGATGCTTAAGTTAGGAAAATTAGCAGAAACGCCAAAAGAAAAAGAGGCATTAAAAGCGTTAGCTAGTTCGGTAGAAAATTTCAGTGCGACCTTCGCCAAAGTCGCCGATCTGATCGAGCTTTTTGAGCGTGAAGAAGCCGTGGCAATGATGGGGAAAACGGTATTTCCTGCGCTCAATATCGCATTAACCGACATCGCCACGATCGTTACCTTGCAAAAAAAAGAAATGGACGACAATGGCGCGGAGATCAAAAATGACATCTCGTTTTCACTTAAATTAATGTTAATTGCCGGCGCGTTAGCCACCGCCATCAGTGCCATGTTTGCGATATGGATCACACGCTCAATTACCCTACCGCTCAACAATGCAATCGCCGCTGCCAAAAGAGTTGCTGATGGCGATTTGACCGGAAAAATCGAAGTCACATCCAAAGATGAAACGGGCGAACTGTTAAGTGCATTGGCAGATATGAACAATAGTCTCGTGATGACCATAGGCCAAGTCCACCTTAG
>JACMRF010000037.1 GCA_014376575.1 Undibacterium sp. | reverse complement strand
AGCATCGCATTAAAAATGCGATACGTATAGTTTAAAACAAGCCGTTTCGCTGGTGAGACGACTTTCCAGAACGCCCCAAAATACCTTGAGTCGCGTACAAATTACACCAGGATTACACTGGCGCACTTTGTTAGGATTTGATTGATGTATACCACACAATTCATGGAGTAAACAGCATGCCGAGAATTAAATATCCGGATTTGCAGCCGAATGAAATGGGTCCCCAAGACCCGGCCCGTGGGATTTGCGCTATTTCTGCTTTTTTAGTTCGCAGCGAAATTGCAGCAGCAACCAGGCTTTTCACGTCTGATGCAGAAATACGCGCCGCGCTTCAGCACGTTCCGAGTTTCATCGACAGACTGCGAAAGCGGCCCGGGCCGTACTCGAATTACGTAGCAGAGCACGACGCGCAATTAGCCGCAAACGCAATCGAAGAGCTACTGAAAACCGCCGTTCAGCTTCATGTTCTTTGAATTGCGGCGTTTGCGAATTCGATATTACTTCTGATAATAACGGCGCCGCGGATTGACGAGCTCGAGAATAAATATCCATTTTATTTGATAAGACGTCTTGAAACAGCTTGGAATGTTGTGGATTCAAAATCCTTTACCGCAAAAGGGCAGTTTACCAAACAAAGTTTTAATTTCTTAGTTAAAATACATACATCTGGCGGTTAATTTCACCAGCTCAAAAAACACCGGAACAAATATCATGACTCTCCTTGCAAACAACAAAGACAAGAAAATTATTTCGACATTGAAAAATTCATTGCGCTTTGAGCAAGTTGTTATTAAAAATAACTCAAAGATCGTGCAGATGGTTTCGAATAGCTTTTCAGATATGAGCGATATTGAAAATTTAGACGCCGAAATTCTTAACGCCAGGTCTAAAGCAAAGTTCGAGATCTTGAAAAAAATGCAAGAAGACTTTATGTCTGAAGTTGCAGAGTTTCTGAAAACTGGAATCAAGAAAGAAACTGAAGAAGTTTCGATTGAAAAGAAGCTCGAAATCAACGCTCTCGACTGCGGATATGGACTTGAAGCATTTGAAGTCGGTCACAAGATCGCTCGTGCAAATCGCATCAAGCTTATTTCGCAACTTGCGGTTAAAAAAATTGAAGAACAAGCGGCATAGGGCTTCCAAAAGTTCGTCTTGATCGCACGAGTTAACCAGCCGATCCTGCCGTAGCGGACCAGCATCTTTTCACGAAACGCTAAAGATTCGGAAATTGACTAACTAATTATTTGCAGAGAGAAAATCATGGAAATGATCCGCCAGCAGGCTACTCAAAAAGACTGATTGCGGCGATTTGCAGAGTACAAAAAGCGGAACAACAACACATGAAAAACAAACTATCACAACATGTAATAGCTAAATTTTTGATTATTTCGTTGATCGCGTCAAAATAGATGACGCGATCAACGAAATAATCAAAAATGGAACTTTGTATTTGTCTGAGCAAATGAAAATTTTGTCAGAATAACATCTGATGTTGCCTTTTGCCTTTTGCCTTTTGCCTTTTGCCTGTTGTTTTGCTGCTTGCAGATGCCGTGATTGCGCGCATTGTTTGCAAATCGACGATTGAAATAGCAAACAGCTTTGAAAATTTTGATTGAGTGATTAAATGAAGAACATTATTGAAACTGTTGTAAATTCAATTCTTGACGTTCTGAGCGCCATCATTGCCGCAATCATGTGCATGATTGCGTGCGACAAAATAAGCCAGGTCCAGCGTCAATCGCCATCAAGAAACGCTGACTCCGTCTCGCAAATAGACGAAGAAACAGCGCACATTCTTAGCTTAGCTGAGCTGCTGCGCGATCAGAAAATCAGATCAGACAACGACGCAAAGCGCATTGCCGCTCTCGCTGAAAAAAAGCGCATCGATAAAGAGCAGATCGACGCAGCAAACAAACTTCAAGAAAGTGAGTTCGGAAACTTCAGGCTTCTCAAAGCTGCGCTCAAAAACGACGCAAGCGCTGTCTACTTGCGCGTTGCTTGCGACGCCGGCACATTTTTCTGGCAAGCGCCTCTGGACGAAGAGTTCTGCCGCTTTTACGTCGATGAATCAATGCCCGCATCAATTTTAAAATCGATTCACGCGCAAAAGTCACCGCAAAAATCAATGCATTATTTAACGCGCATGATTCAAAGACAAGTCAGCGTTTTGCTGCTCAATCGAAGCAACAGCAAAAGTTTGAATCTGCTCAAAAATCAGAGCGCTTTTTCTTCAGCGCAAGAGCAGCTTGCTAAAATCACCCAGCTTAAACAGATCACTTTATGAGCATCAATAGCGCCATCGGCAGCGCGATGCTCAATGCAGCATCCGGCGCTGTGCTCGGCAAGCTGATAGGCGACCTAACTGACGATCTGCAAGACGAGCAGTACATGCGCGAAAGTGCCCAAGCTGACGCAGCAGCGCTGCGAAGGAAAGTCAGAGCGCTCGAGTCGTACGTGAAGATCCTAGAAGACGTCATACGCGGCTGAGTCGGGCACAAGTCACGCCCTGCCCCGCCTCTGCGCAGCATTTCTGCACACTAGATTAATCCCAGTACTCAGCACCGCAGCTGTCCTCGCGCTGCAAACGCTCTTCCAGCGCGCTTTGGTCTTTGATCGCTGCTTTCATGCGACACACCAGCTCAACTTCTTCGCGCAAGTCTTTCTTGAGCTGCGCAAACTCTGCGCGCTGTGCATTGACTTGCTGCTGCGCCGACAGCAGCTGTAACGCCCCTGCCTTTATCTTCGCCAGCATCTTGGCCTGCGCTTCTGCAATTTCTTCTTGCTCCCGCTGACGCTCACGCATAGCAATAGAACGACTTGTGCGCGTGCGGGGCTTGGGCGAGCTTCTGAGCCATCCCATGTGTGCGCCGACGTGCTCCTGATACCAGTCTTGGAACGCCACGCAGCCAGCGCGGTACGCTACCCCGCGCTCTTTAATGTCCGGCTCTGCGGCCGCTGCCTCATGCCCCGGATGCCCGCCTGGCCCTTTCACACTCGCGCCAACCGAATCGCACAAAAGATGCAGATGCGGAAACGCTTCATCTGTATGCAAAATTGCAGAACGAAAACGTTTTCCAAAACGCAGACGAAATGCGATCACTACGAGCTCGATCCATCGGCGCCGATCCTCGGAATCGTTAATAGACGGCTCAGGGTAGCTCGCAATTGCAGAAATAAGTATCGGCCGCGCTTTGCTAACAGCGCGAACGTGCTCAGTTGCGTTTTCGTGTCCTTTGCCGCGTCTGCTGTATGTTTCCGTTTTTGCGTTCGCGATTTTCGCAAGCGTATGAACGTACTCGTCAATCTGTCCGACGCCGTAGCCGAAGACGCAAACGGGCTCAGTCGGATTCGATACATGCCCGCTGTTTTTTGCCGCGCGCGTGATTTCTCCGGCAATATCGAACATATTAAATTTCTTGTTCACTGCTGTTTGTGCATAGCATTCAATCGATATAAATTGTGAGCGTTGTTTCATTTTACGAATCCGTTTTTTTGTCGGTTACGTAATAATAAAACATCCTGAGAAGTCTTGCATTATTAAGAGTTATCAGTCCTACAAACCGATTAGGTTTGATAAATCGTGGGTACATCGGTTTATTCTCTGCGCAAATAACGAGAGAACAGTTGCGTTGGACTACGGCAGGCAAATATCAAGATGCATTATCCCCGCACAGTGTGGGCAAATTGCGGCGGAGCGGCGCCATGCTGCTGACAGCATATGCGTCACTATCGCAACGCCAGTTGCGCTCACTTGCAAGCGTCCGTCGACGTCTCGCATGCCGTGTATGTCAGTTCCCGCGGGTAAGGCGCTAAAAAGCTCATCAACAATGCAAACCCAACCGAGCCCAGCTTCAAAATCTCTTGTTTGAAAGTTGAGGTGGGCGTGATGACCGGCTAAAAACTGGACAACAGTTGAGTGCATTAATCAATAATAAAGCCCATTCGTGGTAAGCCTTAAAAATGTTAATTTTTAGCATGCCTGACTTCGATTATGGTCGTGCACCTGACGCCACCGCCGTCGCTCAGATGGCGACGCTACCCGGCCCTGATCAAACGGATGAAGTGATCTTGGCACCACGCAATGCTCCCCCCGATACTCCGACCTGCACCGAGATCGGCCACAGTATACGGTGACGCTCAATGAAGGCGTATTTCATCCCAATCACTTTGCGAGGTGCGCCGTCGTTTTTCCAAAAATATTGTGCTTCAGCTCTGCGCGCCAATTCTGCTCGCAGCCCACTGATCTCCATCTGTTCGGCGCTGACTTTAGCTTGGCAGTTAGCCCCTTAGAGTTTGCCTTCGCGCTACACATTAACTCAGTTGAACAGTGTCTGGTCTAGCCCTACCAATGTACTGGCGGACGCCGCAATGCCCTGGCCAACTTCAACAAGCGCAACGCTATTTTTTTGAGCTTGAGCGTAACTGCCATTCTCGCCGTCTTCGTCATTTCCGTTTTCCTTGCGGGAATTTAAACACTTAGGGAAACTCTGCATAACTCCCCGCCATGTGTGAGCAAGGCGTAAGCCGAGCCAGGCAACATCGAGCCCATGAAGCAAAGCCGTCTTGATTTAAACCTCAGCGTCAAAAAGACCCGCAAAGGCGAGTTCTTGTTCGAGATGGATCTTGTTGTTCCCTGGGTCGCGCCGGTCGAGCTGATCGCCCCGTACTACCCCGAAGGACAGCAATGCAGGCCGCCCTTTCCTTTAGAGACCATGCTACGCGTGCATTTCATGCAGCAGTGGTTCACTTTGTCAGACCCCGCGATGGAAGAGGCCTTCTTCGACGTGCCCCTGTACCGCGAGTTTGCCCAGCCCGATGCCAATGGCCGGCTGCCCGACGAGAGCACGATCCTACGCTTTCGCCACCGGTTAGAGGAGCACAAGCTGGCTGAGCAAATGTTGGCGACCGTTAACGCCTTGCTGGTCAGCAAAGGCTTGCTGCTCAGAGTCGGCACCGCCGTCGATGCCACCTTGATTGCCGCGCCCACCTCGACAAAAAACAAAGACAAAACACGTGATCCAGAGATGCACTCGAGCAAGAAAGGCAACCAGTGGTACTTCGGGATGAAGGCGCACATCGGCGTAGATGCCGACTCGAGCCTGGTGCATACCGTCAAAGGCACGGCTGGGCATGTGCATGACATCAACGAGGGACATGCGCTACTGCATGGGCACGAGCAGATGGTCTTTGCTGATGCGGGCTACCGGGGCATTGAAAAGCGCCCTGATGTCATGCCCCAGGTGCGCTGGCATGTGGCGATGCGCCCGGGCCAACGTAAGGCACTGGATAAAAACAATGCTGCCGATGCGCTGCTGAACGAGGTCGAAAAACTAAAGGCTGGAGTCAGGGCCAAGGTCGAGCATCCGTTTCGAGTAATCAAGCGCCAATTTAGCCACGTCAAGGTGCGTTACCAGGGCCTAAAGAAAAACACCGAGCAGCTGATCACGCTCTTTACGCTGTCCAACTTGTGGATGGCGCGTGGTCAACTGATGAGAACCAGCGCGCAAGTGCGTCGACAAACAGGCAATATCCTCCGCAAAGGATCAAAACCGCCGATATGGGCGTTGGGGAAGGTCGGATTTCTGAAGATCTCCGCTGATTGCGACTAATCTGAACATTGGCACCTCGCTACTTAGCTTGGTGATGGGTTATTCAGACCATCCTTAATGATATTTAATGATGTTTAATACATGAACGTCACCGGCCAAGTGCAATTCAGCACCGTGCCCCGTTAAACCGCAAGGAAGAACCTGTTTGCCCAAAACGACGATGTACCACAAGGCATCGCCAGGCACGATCAGTACGAAAAGCAATTTCGTAAAGAACGAACACGAAGACGCTTTCAAACAGAAACTTTTCATCCACCACAACAACACAAATAGGAAATCTACGCTATGTATATGCCAGGAACCGACGCAAACAAGAATCTGATTTATGGTCGAGGCGATGACATTGAATTGCTAATGACGGCATTTCGGTGTGTAAAGGAAACCCGGAGGCCTTATATTTTATCGTTGCTGGCCGAGACGGGCGTTGGGAAAACAAGGCTCATCCAAGAATTTTACGCACAGGTCAGAGCGACTTATGACAAAGATTGCTTCTGGTCGAAGCAAATGCAAACTGGACCAGACATGGCCATTAATCCGTTGGAGGATAGTCGGGTCGATGAGACCGGAACGCCTCGCGCAGGAACTTCAGATTCATCGAACGCCATACACAGCAAAGACGCGGAAATGCCATTCATTTGGTGGGGATTAAGGAACAGCAATGAACAGTTTCGCAACGCCTCCCAAGGTGGTGATGCGTATCAACGCGCACAGAACTTCCTAGACCCACAGTTGGCAGCGTATGTCGTCTACGAAGAAACAAAAAAAGCCTTGGTCAATATCGGTAAAAAAGTTACTGGCGTCGCGTTGAAAGTAATACCACTTGGCGAAGTCGCAAGTCTTGTACAAGAATTGGCCGAACTGTTTGACCCAACGATCAATATATTAGAATTGAACGACTCCCGTAACGACTATAAAAATGCTAGTTGGTACCAAAAAAGGGCCCATTCAGTACGCGCAAAGACGAGCACTAAGTCAAGAATCGATGTCATCACGGATGGCTTGGTGCATATGATGAGCCAAAAAATTATCAAGAAATTTGGGATCACGTTCTACGAAAAACAAGGCATACCGCTGATCATTATTTTAGATGACGTGCAATTTCTTGACGAAAATAGTATGTCCCTCGTTCGACGCCTGTTGGAGACAGCGGATTCACAAGGGCTCCCTCTTTTGCTTATCTGTACAACTTGGACCCACCGATGGGACAATGCTTATCCCAGAGGTGAAATTCCCGCATTGAAAGCGATTTATGAAAAGTATAAAACAAATAAAACCTTGATTCATAAATTGCTTCCTTTAGATGAGATGTCGATTGCCAGCTTAATCAATGAGTTACTACCCTCTCTAAATAAAAGGCAACAAAAAATACTCAGCAACCGCGCCGATGGAAATCCATTAATTGTCAAAGAATTAGCCGCCTATTTAAAACGTTTACCCGCATATTTTGAAGAGAGAGATTTCTCCCGACCTTTAACGCTACATGGCGAAAAGGCACTAACAGAAAAAACTTCAGACATTTACAAACTGGTCGAAGAACGCTACAACGAACTTTCAAGTGAAAGTCTAAAGAGCCTGCAATGGTCAAGCCTTCAAGGGATTGATTTCAACGAAAAGTTCACACAAATTGCGCTGCAACCTCAAGACCGGGAATTCACGGCAAAATCACTGATCGAGGCGAATACACCTGCCCATCTTGTCGCACCAATGTACGACGACCGGTGGCGCTTTTTGGAAAGGAGTTACTGGGAAGTTATAAAAAATAATCTAGATGACACAGGGGAAATAGATCTGATCAAAAGCGCTTACTACACAAATCTGCGGAGCCTAAGGGGCCGCGATGAATGGTTGGCAATGACTCATTCGGACCGTCGTACAGCAATTGATATTTTGCTTTCATTGGACATCGATACCGTCATCGCTGAAAAAATGCCAGCACAAGAAAAAGCCGGTGTTTTAGCGCAAAAAATTCGTATGCTTGTTGAAGATAAATTATTCGACAGTACACTAAATTACATTGCGCAACTCGTGCTCTTGCAAAGAGTTGATTTCATTGAAGAAGGATGGTGGAGCATCCCCGATGTAAGCCAAGAGACTAACCTGGCGATTTTGAAGGCACTGTCCATTGTTGGTGTCGGTGCAAAGCATGAGCTCTTAGATGCCAACTCGGGACCTGAAAAGACATTATCAAATAGTTTTGAAGGCGTGGGCGATCGCATTATTAGATTTGCTTTTGCCGAATCTGTATTTGATATCAACCGTGCGCGTGACGTAACAACAGTCTCTTTCGACATCGAAAGTATTAGGGCAGTCATTGCTTTCAGCACGACCTTCGGACGACTAGGTGACTGCGGTCCTTGGTTGATCAAACAGCGTGAACTGTACGACTTACTCTGCGCACCGGAAAATCAACCCACTTGGCCAGCTATGCAGAATTACCTGCGTGCCTGTGTTGACGTTTTTAGGCATCACACAGATGTTTTCAATGGAATCTTAGATCTTACCAATAGCATGCGCGATGGTGCAAATTTTAATTGGAATGAGCGAAAAGAAAAAGCTGTCATGATTTGGCGTGAAATTCAATCGGATATGCAGAAAGCCGAAACAGTACTCAGAAAAATTACCCTCCAATTTCCCGAAAAAGCCATTATTAGCACGATTTATTGCTATTCGAATAAAGCTGTATCTTTGACAGCATGCAAAATTGTTGATGAAAATCATGATGAAAAAAACTATTTTTGGGTTAAATCAGCAAGTTTGATGGGTGATCTGTTTGAAAGTATTGATGAACTTGCAACTAAAGAGACAGTTGACGCGCAAGGCTTCGTTTTCCGAGACCTAACGTTTGAAGATGCGTCGATGCTACTAAATGGCATAATGAATCTGATATGGGAAGCCGTTATGAACAAACGTGAATTCTTTAAAGGCAATTTTTTAAAAGCAATAGCATTTATTAACATCTTCCTTGATCAAGTAGAACGAACAAAATCTGGATCGGTCGAGTATATTTGTGATGCCCTTAATCTTTTGACGGCAATAATTGAGCGTGCTAGTGCTTTGAGTCTTGAGAGAACAAACCAGCCGCAATCAGATTCCTTTGTCCCCATTCAGGGAATTAGTTTCAAGGTGATTCAACTCGTTGACGACACCCAGATTACCGATGATCAAATTGATGACATGCTTGTTCGGCAAGCCGAAATGATTAAGACGTTCCGCCCCATATTCGGCACCACGATGGCCTTTGTTTTTCAAGATGTTTTCAACAGTACCACTATTTATCAAATGAGAACCGTTCGAAAACTGCCGGCCGAGCACGTTCCCGCTCTTATCACGCGGGCTTTTAGTTATATCAAAGAGATTAAAGACGATCTTTGGTATGAGCGTGGGCAAAAGCCCTTGTTGTTTTTGCAAGTTGCAACACTTCTCTGCATTGCTCTAGAAGGCAACGGACGTACGGCTAAATTGTCGGAATTGTGCAGTTACTACCCCAGCATCAACAAATATCCGACTTTTAAGCACATTGCGACCGACATTCAAATGAACGGTATTGACTAATGCGGCTACTTGCCAATGGATGTGAGCCCCCGGCCATCGACTGCGGGCTTTATGAGGGGTTGACTGTTTTGATCGCACGAGATTGAGCCAATATTCTCAAAAATTATCGTTTCTTATTGACTAGGCATTGCGGCCAGGAAATATAGCAGCTTTAACGTTTATTCAAGGGCTGAGTTGTTGGCTCCGATTGAATATTGGCCTACAGGGTCAGTTCTGTGTGGAATTCAACATCAGACCCACCCCTGCTTCCACTGGGACGCATCACGCAAATCTCGCCAAGCCAAGCGGATTAGCTGTTTCGAATATACCGCTTCCAATTCGACCCACTCGACAACAGTCTCTGGTAACTCAGGTTCAATCACTTTCAAAACGAGAAAATGCTTATTCTTGTCAATTGACTTTACGGCTGTCCATTTGGTCAACAGTAACTTTTTTGGGTGTAATGCGTTCATTTTTTTGTCTGGTTTGATGGCGATTCCAAAGCGCGTTACGGTGTACTGAATGCCCGCTGGATTTAAAAGAACAGTCAGGATACAAAGT
>JACMRF010000036.1 GCA_014376575.1 Undibacterium sp. | reverse complement strand
TGCCATCTTCAAAACTGAGAATAAAGTGCGGCGAAACGCGCTCGCCATTAGCCTATTGCGCGAAAGATAGCGTGCGGTTGTTTTCTCGCCCCTTGCAAGGAATAACTGTGGTGAACAATGGGCATCGTTCCTACGTAATGCAACAAAAGATGGAGCGAGTCAATGGTACGGCTAAGACTGATGCTTTGCTCGGCATGTTAACTGTTGTCTATAATGATGGTTTGTATATGAGCGGTCGTATAGTGATCGAGAACTGAGTGTATATGATGTGGTTCAGAGGTATTTTTCAATGACGCATTACTGGAGGCAGCGATGGGCAAGCTTAGTACACACGTACTCGATATCACTTCGGGCAAACCAGGCATAGGTGTGAAGCTTGAGTTGTATGCCGTGGAGGAGGGGCTCAAAACCTTACTCAAGACAGATGTGACCAATCAGGACGGACGTTGCAACGCAGCTCTGCTAGAAGGTGACACATTTAAGGCAGGTCAATATGAGCTGGTCTTTGCTGCAGGTGATTATTTTGATGCAATGGGCTTGATGCTACCCAATCCCAAATTTATTGATATTGTTATACTCGCCTTCGGTATTGCAGATGTTACTCAGAACTATCATGTGCCTTTGGTTGTTTCTCCTTGGGCTTATTCTACTTATCGAGGTAGTTAAACAGATTTTTTTCATGCAACTTAGCGCACGAAAATAGCCTCGGTTTAGTGAAAATTCGTTGGGCTAGTCAGAGAAAGTAGTCATATTCTGTGCAAAGAATAAAAGCCCGAACTTGTTTCGGGCTTTTGTTTAGTAGAGTTTTTCTTTGAATGCATTTTTTTATGACAGCGCGAAGAAGTTATGATCCACCATCGTTTAAAAACGGAATTCAGGTCGTTTTATTCTGTCAAAAAGCCAATGTAAAGAGGGTGTTATAAATGTGCATCAAGCGACAATGCTAATTCTCAATCAAGGCTTTCGCGGCATCGCTAATCTGATCTCGCAGCCATTTATGTTCGGGTGCGTGATGTACCCGTTCGTGCCAAAGCTGATAGAAACGCATCGGTGGGAATTTGATCGGAGCCAAGAAGGTCTTTAAGTTCAAGTGTTTTTCAAAGCTATTGAGGTATTGCTTGCCTGTGGTGAGTACCAGATCTGTCTGCATTAACATGTAGGGCATGAGACCGAAGTAGGCGGCCTCTACTACTACGTTGCGACGCATATTGTGCTTCTCTAAATACGTGTCAATCACGCCATGATAGCCGGAGAGCATTTTAGATGGTGCGATGTGCGGTAGTTTTAAGTAATCCTCAACCGTCATGTCATTGGATTCGGTACGCTTGGCATACGGGTTATCAGCGCGCATGGCGCAGATGATTTTGTCTTCAAATAATTTTGATAGATGTAGATGTTCTGGCGGCTCTACCCAGTTGGCGATCACCAGATCAATATCGCCATCCGACAGCAGTCGTACATAATCCATCTCCGCACCCAGGCCATGAATAACGATACGACTCTTTGGTGACTCGCGCCTAACCTTTGCCACTACATTGGGTAAAAATTGAATGTCTAGGTAGTCGGGCGCGGCAATATGAAAAGTGCGGCCTTCTTCTTGAGAGACAAAGGGTACTTTGCGTACAAATAGTAGTTCGGTTTCATACAATATACGTTTTGCCGGCCGCATCAAGCTTTCGCCGTGTTGGGTCGGTACCATGCCTCGCCCCCCGCGAACCAGCAATTGGTCGCCGGTTAGCTCACGCAGCTTGCGTAATGAAGCTGAGATGGAGGGCTGCGGTTGATTGAGTTTTAGGGCAACCCGCGACACATTTCGTTCGACTAAAAGCATATACAATATTCGAATGAGATGAATGTCGAGGTGATCTGGTAGATGCGACATAGTCTGCTTACTATATTGATTTGAATATTTTTAATATACTCCAATCACGATAAAAAAAGCGAGTATTAAGTTTATCTTTCTTATGCCTTTGAAAATTTGTTGTAGGCTTGCAAACGCGTTTTGTTTTGCATCACCCGATATGCGCAAAGCTCGTTTTTTTAACGTAAGTTTGTGCTTGAAGTGGTAACAGGTTTATTTTTTGGCCGCAGCGGAGCTTTTTGATTTTTTAGTAAAACAGTTCGCGGCCATATCGGGAAAATTTCCCTCTCATCTGGAGCGCCCGCAGTGGCAGATGAGCATCACTCATGAGAGAAAAGACATGCAAGATTTTCTGACACATTATTTGCTTGCCTATGGCATCGAATGGCTCAACCTAATGGTGCGCTGGTTGCATCTGATTACCGGTATCGCCTGGATCGGTGCTTCCTTCTATTTTGTCTGGCTAGACAATAATATTCGCCCGCCAAAGCCCGGTTCAGATTTGGAAAAAAAAGGTGTCTCGGGCGAACTCTGGGCGGTACACGGCGGGGGCTTTTATAACCCACAAAAATATCTGGTGGCGCCCAAAGATTTGCCGGAGGAATTGCACTGGTTTAAGTGGGAAGCATACTGGACCTGGATCTCTGGTTTTTCGCTGCTGTTCATTGTGTATTACTTCAATGCGCAAGCGATGATGATCGACAAATCGGTCGCTGATCTCACCAGCTTGCAAGCGATTAGTGTCGGTCTAGGTACCCTAGTCTTTGGCTGGCTTGTCTACGATCTTTTGTGTCGCTCTCCGCTGAGTAAGCGAGAAGGTTTATTCGGCTGCATCATGTTTGTGTTTATCGTTGCGATGGCATTCGTGCTTTCAACATTGCTGAGTGGGCGTGCTGCCTATATTCATGTTGGCGCGATGATAGGCACGATGATGGTGGGTAATGTTTTAATGTTGATTATTCCTGGCCAACGCAAATTGGTTGAAGCGATGCAGCAAGGACAAACTCCCGATCCACTTCACGGACAAAAAGCCAAGCAGCGTAGTGTACACAATAATTATTTTACTTTGCCGGTGCTGTTCATCATGATCAGTAATCACTATTCTATGACTTACAGTCATGCCTATAACTGGCTGGTGTTGGCGGGGATAATTGCGGCTGGTGTGTTGATTCGGCACTTCTTTAATCTGCGGCATAAAGGCGTTACCAATTGGGCTTACCCGTTAGCTGGCGTTGCTTTATTAAGTGTAGTGGCGATTAGCATCGCACCAAAACCACCGGTTGACCATGCGCTAACGGCGGGAATAATTTCGCCTGCTGTGCAGTTTGAGCAAGTGCAGGGCATTATCAATCAACGTTGTGTGAGTTGCCATTCAGCGCAGCCCACCCAACCCGGCTTTGCCGCAGCACCTGCAGGCATCATGTTGCATACACCAGCGCTAATCAAACAGAACGCAGCCAGGGTTTATCAGCAATCTGTCGTACTAAAAAACATGCCATTAGCAAATTTAACCCAGATCACAAATGACGAGCGCGCCATGATTGGCGCGTGGTATGAAGCTGGACAGAAATAGATTAATAATTTTATCGAGAAAAATATGAATCATTACGAACAAATAGATGCCTGGGTCGATGCCCATTTTGACGAGCAAGTAAAATTTTTGCAGGAACTGATACGCATACCGACCGATACACCACCAGGCAACAATGCGCCTCACGCAGAACGCACCGCAGAGTTGTTACAAGGGTTTGGATTAGAGGTCGAAAAATATGCTGTGCCTGAGCTAGAAGTGCGCGCTGCTGGCCTGGAAACGATCACCAATCTGGTGGTACGGCGCAAATATGGGCCGGGCAAAACGGTACTGCTCAATGCCCATGGCGATGTGGTGCCACCAGGCGAAGGATGGACTAAAAAACCTTATGGTGGCGAGATAGAAAATGGTCAGATTTATGGTCGTGCGGCAGCCGTAAGTAAATGTGATTTCTCTACCTATACCTTTGCGCTCAGGGCGCTGGAAGCGGTGGCTAAGCCACAGGCCGGCAGTCTTGAATTGCTGTTCACCTACGACGAAGAATTCGGTGGTGAAGTCGGCCCTGCATGGCTGCTCAAGCACAAAATTATCAAACCGGATCTGATGATTGCCGCTGGTTTCTCATATCAGGTAATTACTGCACACAATGGCTGTCTGCAAATGGAAGTGACGGTACACGGCAAGATGGCGCATGCGGCAATTCCAGAATCTGGCGTCGATGCATTGCAAGGCGCAACGCTGGTATTGAACGCCTTGTATGCACAGAATATACTGTACAAAAAAGTCACGTCACAAGTCGAAGGCATCACCCATCCTTATCTCAACGTAGGCACGATCGAAGGTGGCACCAATACCAATGTTATCCCAGGTCGCGTGACATTGAAACTAGACAGACGCATGATTCCTGAAGAAAATCCGGCAGAAGTAGAGGCAACGTTGCGCCAGGTAATCAGCGACGCCGTCAGCAGCATACCTGGCATTAGTATCGAAGTGAAACGGATCTTGCTCTGTAATTCGATGCGTCCATTGCCTGGCAATGTGCCATTGGTCGATGCGATACAAAAACATGGTGAGCAAGTTTTCGGCGAAAAAATTCCAGCACTGGGTACGCCTTTGTATACCGATGTCCGCCTGTTTTGTGAAGCTGGAATACCCGGTGTTATTTACGGCGCAGGGCCACGCACTGTGCTCGAATCGCACGCCAAGCGCGCCGATGAACGCTTGAATCTGGAAGACTTGCGCCGAGCGACAAAAGTGATTGCCCGTAGTTTGACGGACTTATTGGTGTAATTTAATAAATAACCCACGCGATTTTTAAAGAAGCGCACAATTTTTCTGGCTATCGCTCTATTTTGCTATAGACCAATCTAGTGAAGAGCAAAGTACAACACCTTGATTTGGCATAGAGGTGATAAAGTAATTTTTTTATCGCCTCTATGCGTTAGCCTTGAGTGAATTTAGTAAGTTGCACTTGCTCTGTTTTTTAGTTAAGGTAAGATCGATTGTCACATAAGAGTTAATTGCAATCATGTTTACGTACGCAAGTGTACTCGCTTACCTGCAGCGAAAGTCGCTTCGACGGTACGGTCATCACCTAGCATCGCCAGAGCAAACAATAACTCCTCTAGACTATCTGTGCGCTTAGTGCGTCGCGCTAAAAGCGGTGTGGCTTGCGGGTCTAGTACGATGAAATCAGCTTCTGCACCGGCGACAAAATTACCTATCGTGCCTTCGAGTTGCATGCTTCGTGCGCCGCCTAAGGTCGCCAGGTAAAACATGCGTAGGGCCGGTAAAAATGTACCACCCATGCGAGCAACTTTGTAGGCTTCGTTCATGGTTCTGAGCATGGAGAAAGAGGTGCCACCACCGACATCACTGGCCAACGAAAGAGGTACTTGCTGTGCATCGGCACGTTCAAAATTAAATAATCCGCTGCCTAAAAATAGATTAGAGGTTGGGCAGATTGCAACGGCTGATTGTGTTTCAGCCATGCGAGTGCGGTCAGTATCATCAAGCCAGATACAGTGGCCAAACATGGCGCGCGGACGCAACATGCCGTAGTGGTCGTAGACATCCATATAGCTGCGCGCTTTGGGATAAAGTGATTTGACCCAGGCGACTTCATCTAGATTTTCCGCGACGTGCGTTTGCAGATACGTGTCTGGAAAGGCGCGTGCGAGTTCGCCGGTCAATAGCATTTGCGCATCGCTGGAGGTAGGCGCGAAACGCGGCGTGATAGCGTACAACTGACGCCCTCGCTTATGCCATTTTTTGATCAAGATTTCGCTATCGCGTACGCCGCTTTCAGCGGTATCACGTAAAAATTCCGGGCAGTTTCGGTCCATCATGACCTTGCCCGCCACCATGCGCAGATTGCGCGCTTCGCTTTCGGTGAAGAAGGCTTCTACCGATTCTGCATGCACGGTGCAATACACCATGGCGGTGGTGGTGCCGCAACTTAGTAGCTCGTCAAGGAAAAAACTGGCCACTTCACTGGCATGCTTGCCATCGGCGAATTTGCGTTCGGTCGGGAAGGTATAGGTTTCCAGCCATGGCAACAGGCCAGCCGCAGGCGAAGCGATCATGTCTGTTTGCGAGTAATGGACGTGGGTATCGATGAAGCCGGGCATGATGAGTTTGCCGCTGTAATCGTTTAGCGTGATGTCTTCTGTTATCGTATTTTTGAGTGCAGAAAAGTCGCCTGTTGCCAGGACTTTTCCGTCTTTGACGATGAGCAAGCCGTCTTCATGCCAGGCATAGGCTTGTTGATGAAATGCGGGGTCGTTGGTGAAGTGCAGTATGCTGGCGCGGTAGGCTTGTGTGCCAGAACATGTTAGTTCGTTGATGTGGCTGAAATGGGTGTTGGCCATGATGGCGCGTCCTTGAAGATACGTGGTCTTGCACTAAGCCTTTAGCTTACATGCAATTTGAGCACAATGGGGGTTGAAAAATGGAGGCGCGAATTGCTGAGAAAAATTTGCTCGCTTACCTCGTTTCAGTACTTTGCTACGTCGCACCAGTGGTTAACTGTGCGCCGTAGCCAGCTAGTGGCATTTTTCTAGTGCGTCCTTTTGTATCGGAGTGCTTGCAGTTGACTTTGATGATTTCTCGTAGGCTTCCCAGACTTGCAATAACTGTGCTGCCACAGACGTGGCGATGACAGCCGGTTCTTTACCTTGTATCCCTGGAATCCCAATTGGGCATACCATTTTTTCTAACTGAACATCATTGATGCCACGGCCACGCAGTCGATGTTCAAACAGCATGCGTTTGGTTTTGGAACCGATTAAACCAAACCAGGCGAAGTCGTCGCGGCGCAGTATGTGTTCAGTTAATTGCTGATCCAGCGCATGGCTGTGAGTCAACACCAGAAATGATACGTCTGGTGGCGCACGGGCAATTAAGGCTACAGGCGTATCGGTTGCTTCTATTTTTACATTAGGCGGCAAGTTCGCCGGAAACATATCTTCACGCTCATCAACCCACGTTATTTGGCAGGGTAAATCGGCTAATGCACGGACGATCGCGGCACCGACATGGCCGGCACCAAACAACATCAGATGTGGCTTGTAAGGCGCGCATAAATCGACGAGCCAAGTTAAATCAGATTCATCTTTAACAAGCTGGCAGGGCGTGGTAAGGTCGATTTGCGAAACTAATTGTGTTGGTAGGTTTGGCCCAGTTAAGCGGCCACCGCTGGCGTCTACAATTGTTGCGGCCGAGAGTGTCTCTAAGGAGGTGAAGCGCCAGCTATCCTGTCTGCTACGCCAACGTTGTTGTAGTTGATTTGTATACTCGACATTGTGTTGCGTGATTCCTTCAAATGCAAGATGCATAGAACCACCGCAGCATTGGCCGAGGCTTGGCCCTAGTGAGAAATTTTGCAAATGCCGTTCACGTGCGAGCGTTCCAGCGGGCATCTCAAGCATTTTTCGGGCAATGTCAATTGCACACATTTCCAGATGCCCACCACCGATGGTGTCGAAGCTCTGCTCTTGCGTTACCAGCATTTTGGCACCAGCCGTGCGCGGGCCCGAACCAAGCACCTTCGCCACTGTGACTAAAATAGCCGGTGTTGTGAGTGTTGCCAGAGCGTTGAGCCAGTGATGAGTCATCTCGTAAATAATCAATGTTGAGAACTTGCCAGTTCTGTGACTGCTGTGATCGAATTTAAGATCGCTTCGCTGGTTGCAGGAGAATTCAAAGGGGGATTAAATTGGTAATTGGCGACGCTCGCGATCGCATCGCGAATGGCAAAAAATACCGAAAATGGTAATAGTAAGGGTGGCTCACCAACCGCTTTCGAGCGATGGATACTGTCTTGCACGTTGCGGTTTTTAAACAAGCTTACGCGGAAGTCTTCAGGGCAATCCGAGATCGCCGGGATCTTGTAAGTGGAGGGCGCATGTGTCATCAATTTCCCACCTTTATTCCACCATAATTCTTCCGTCGTCAGCCAACCCATACCTTGGATGAAGGCCCCTTCGACCTGACCGATGTCAATTGCTGGATTGAGCGATTGCCCGGCATCATAAAGCGCATCGACACGCAATAGTTTCCACTCGCCGGTAAGAGTATCGATAATCACCTCAGATGCCGAGGCACCGTAAGCGAAGTACGAGAAAGGATTGCCGCTCATGGTTTTTGGGTCCCAATGCAGACCAGGCGTGGCGTAGAAGCCATCCGACCATAGCTGCACGCGAGCCAGATAGGCCTTGCGCACCAACTCTTCAAATGCAATTGTCTGATTGTTGACATGGACTACGCAGTTGGCGAACTGCACTGAGCTGGTATCGCCACCATAGGTTTTTACGGCAAACTCAGCTAGACGTTGGCGAATAGTATGTGCCGCATCTTGTGCCGCTTTACCATTTAAATCCGCACCAGTGGACGCTGCGGTGGCCGAGGTATTGGCAACTTTGCTGGTATCTGTCGCGGTAGCGCGCACTAATGCGAGGCTGATACCTAATTCATGTGCCACCACCTGACAGACTTTCGTGTTGATGCCCTGGCCCATCTCGGTTCCGCCATGATTCACTAGGACCGAGCCATCGGTGTAGACGTGAACTAAAGCGCCAGCCTGATTAAAATGCGTGACATTAAAGGCGATACCAAATTTGAGTGGCGTGAGCGCCAAACCTTTTTTTAATATTGAACTACTGGCGTTAAAGCGCTGAATTTCCGCGCGACGTTGGCGATATTCGCTGCTCGCTTCCAGTTCTGCGGTGAGTTCGTGGATGACGTTATCGACCACTTTTTGCCCATATTGCGTGACGTTGCGGCCTTCGGTATCGTTACGTCCGTAGAAATTAATCTTGCGGATATCAAGCGCATCTTGCCCTAGATTGCGGGCGATTTCATCGATGATGTATTCAATCGCAATTGCGCCTTGCGGCCCGCCAAAACCACGGAAAGCGGTGTTGGACTGAGTATTGGTTTTGCCGCACATGGCGATGATATCGACATCAGCGAGATAATAGGTATTGTCGAAGTGGCAGACCGCACGGGTCGCAACGGGAGCCGACAGATCGGCAGAGAAACCTGCGCGCGAGACCATTTCAACTTTAGCCGCAATGATACGGCCAGACGTGTCATGGCCGACTTCATATTCATAGTAAAAGCAATGACGCTTGCCAGTCACGAGCATGTCATCGTCACGATCGGCACGTAGCTTTACGGGGCGCTTTAAATGCGAAGCTGAAACCGCCGCCAAGGCAGCCCACAATGCCGATTGCGATTCTTTGCCACCGAAACCGCCGCCCATACGGCGGCATTCCACGACAATATTGTGTGAGTGTACGTTGAGCGCATGGGCCACGACGTGTTGCATTTCGGTCGGATGTTGCGTTGAGCACAGCACCAGCATGCCGTTGTCTTCTTTAGGTATGGCGTAAGAAATTTGTCCTTCCAGGTAGAACTGCTCCTGGCCACCGACAAAAAATTCACCTTTTATCCGGTGTGGTGATTTTTCAAAAGCCGCTTGCGCATCACCACGCTGCAAACGCATCGGAGGCACCACAAAAGATTGCGCTTTTTTTGCTTCTTGCGGCGTGAATATCGCCGGTAATTCTTGATACGTAATAGTCGCTTTGCGTGCTGCGCGACGCGCATTGTCATGGCTATCTGCCACCACTACGAAGATAGGCTGACCGACATATTCAACCAGACCCTCGGATAAAATCGGATCATCATGAACGATAGGGCCGCAGTCATTGGTGCCGGGAATATCTTTGGCTGTGTAGACCGCAACCACGCCGGCAGAGCTCTTTACCGCATCGAGATTC
>JACMRF010000035.1 GCA_014376575.1 Undibacterium sp. | reverse complement strand
GCCCTCAACATGGCCATCAATAGAAATGCCGTTATCATCCCAGAATGCGGTCAACTTGCTCAGTTGCAAAGTGCCCGCCAGCGAACAGGCTTCGTGTGAAATACCTTCCATCAGACAACCGTCGCCCATGAAGGCATAAGTACGGTGATCGACGATGTCCATGCCTGGCTGATTGAATTCCGCCGCCAACAATTTCTCCGCAAGCGCCATACCGACCGCATTGGTAATACCCTGACCCAGCGGCCCGGTAGTCGTCTCTACGCCCGGCGTGACATGGACTTCAGAATGACCCGCCGTTTTGGAATGCATCTGACGGAAATTGCGGATTTCTTCCATCGGCAACGCATAGCCAGTGAGATGCAAGAGCGAGTAGTGCAGCATTGAACCATGACCGTTGGACAAGACAAAACGATCACGATTGATCCATTGAGGATTGGTAGGATTATGACGATAATGCCCAGCCCACAAAGCGACGGCGATTTCTGCCATCCCCATCGGCGCACCAGGGTGGCCTGAATTGGCTTTTTGTACAGCGTCCATGGACAAGGCGCGAATCGCATTGGCCATCTTGGTGGTGACAGCAGATGTAAGAGATGAAATCATAGCTTTTATAGGTGAACTGAGAGTAGGCTGAAAGTCGGCTGAAAAGAATGTTAAGAACGTTGTAAATCGGTATGCAAATCGCTACGTAATGCAAGCTGGCAAACCGCATTGGTCTGCAAATCCTTTTATTTTACCAGAGCAGCGGTCGCCATAATACAATTGCAAACCGCCATAGCCCAAAATTGCGCTTGGAAACGTTTGCTTCAAAGTAAAGTATTCAGCAAGCACAAAGTAGCCATACTGAATTTTGGCATCCCATTCACCGCTTCTGATATCGTCATGCCACGTTTTTATTGCCCTCTACCACTTGCCATCGGAGCTCAGATCGACCTGCCCGAGGCTACCGCGCACCACGTCTTTGTCCTGCGATTAAATGCTGGCGACAGCATACAACTATTTAATGGCGAAGGCGGCGCTTATGTAGCAAGCCTGACCTTGGTTGCCAAAAAACAAGTCAGCGCTGAGGTCAAGGTATTTTTGCCGGAAGAAGTTGAATTGCCCTTTGCCTTGACGCTGGCACAAGCCCTGCCCGAAGGCAGCAAAATGGATTGGATTATCGAAAAAGCCATTGAACTAGGCGCCAGTACCATCCAGCCATTATCGGCACAACGTTGCGTCGTCAAGCTGTCAAGCGAACGCGCTGAGAAAAAAACGGCGCACTGGCAAGGAATTATCGACTCTGCCACCGAGCAATGTGGGCGCAATCGCCTGGCACACCTGGCTGACCTGCTTGATGTGCAAAAATGGTTGGGGCAGCAGGATATACACAAGCGCATCTTGCTCTCGCCGCGCGCGGATCAATCCCTGGCAGACTGGTCACGCCATCAGCCACCACAAGCCATTACTCTGATGATAGGTCCGGAGGGTGGTTTTTCAGAAGCGGAAGAACAATTAGCAATACGCCAAGGTGCGCTAACAATGCGCATAGGGCCGCGGGTATTGCGCACAGAAACCGCAGGTTTGGCGGCAATCACTATACTCAATGCCGCCTGGGGCGGCATGTAATTGCCAGCTTACCGCGAATAATTTCACGCTTATTTACTTAACAAACCCTAACCCGCACTATCCATGGGGGTTTCCGGGTCTATTTGACCTGAGAGCCGCATGGATACTGCGTGATGGGTTTCGCACCTAAAGCAACTTGATTTCTATCCACGGCTTGTTATGGCTCAACTGATTTCCAGCCCAAGTCTTCCCAAACTTGACGACATCAGGCGACGCTTTCAAGCACAATCATCGCAATGGATAGTGCCAGCTATTCGCTTTATAGCCCATCACGTTTAACCAAAAATTTCATTAGGATTGGCGCTAATGCTGGATGCATTTTTCGAAGCGGTTTTACTTCTAATGAGGCACCAATTGCAGCGCAGGTGCGCCTAATGAAAAATCTCGGTTTAATAACGCTTGCAAACCACCATACCAAATCTGCGCAGTATCGTTGAAGCCGGATGCCTTGTTACGCTTTACCAGGAACGACTTTGCTCGCAGCTAATTTGGCACGCGCCCTTGCCTCATCGGTATCTTTACCATTCGCCAACGCGACACCCATACGGCGCTTCTTAAACGACTCTGGCTTGCCGAACAAACGAATATCCGATTCCGGCACCCGCAAAGCGTCTTCCACGCCTGTAAAGACAATACCTTTTTCGTCCATCTGGCCGTAGATCACCGCACTCGCACCCGGTGCGCGCAATGTCGTATCTACCGGCAAGCCGAGGATGGCACGGGCATGCAATTCAAATTCATTGAAGCGTTGGGTGCACATGGTTACCATGCCGGTATCGTGCGGCCGCGGACTCACCTCGCTGAACCAGACCAGATCACCTTTGACGAATAGTTCAACACCAAACAGCCCCAAACCGCCCAATTCATCAGTGACCTTTTTAGAAATGTCGCGTGAACCCTGAAGTGCCAGTGCCGACATCGGCATAGGCTGCCAGCTTTCAACGTAATCACCGTGCACCTGCACGTGGCCGATAGGTTCGCAAAAATGCGTTTCTGTTTCGTCATTGGCGCCAAGCGCACGCACGGTAAGTAGCGTGATCTCGTAATCGAAATCGATGAAACCCTCGACGATGACTCTGCCCTGATTCACGCGTGATCCGCTAGCGGCATACTCCCATGCCGCATCTACCTCAGAGGCGTTATCTAACTTTGATTGTCCTTTGCCAGAAGACGACATCACCGGCTTGATAATGCACGGGAAGCCTATCACCTCGGTGGCGGCGCGCAATTCTTCCAGACTGTCGGCAAACTGGTATGGCGAAGTCGGCAAACCTAGCGTTTCGGCGGCGAGGCGGCGTATGCCTTCGCGGTTCATGGTGAGTTGCGCAGCGCGTGCGGTAGGAATAACGCGAACCACACCTTCTTTTTCGATTTGCACCAGCATGTCAGTGGCGATGGCTTCGATCTCGGGCACGATGAGGTGCGGCTTTTCTTGTTCGATCAAGGCACGCAGTGCAGAACCGTCGGCCATGTTGATGACATGCGCACGATGCGCTACTTGATGCCCGGGCGCGTTCGCATAACGGTCCACGGCAATCACTTCTACGCCCAGTCGTTGCAACGCGATAATGACTTCCTTGCCAAGTTCGCCGCTGCCCAGCAGCATCACTTTAGTAGCGGAAGGCGATAGAGGCGTGCCAAGGGTATTCTTTTTCATGAAATTTCGATCGGTAAAGTTGGGATAGCCAAAATTATACACAGGAGCGCAGAATGGCTGCATCAGTCGAGGTGCAAAGCAGATCAACAATTTAAGATCAAGCGGCGCCGCCAGTGCAGTAATTAAGTTGCATTGCACCTCCGGCATTAGAGGAACGCATAGATATCTGAATTTTTTTTTGACTAGCGCCACGAGGTGCCGTCAACTATTCAAGCTTTGCGCAAGCCGGTTCATCAATCACAAAAACAGCTGTCCAACAGTTTTGCTACTGCCTATTTATTCGTTTTCGCGCAGCAAAGCTCAATAACCATATTCACCATTTACCATTGATAATCTGCAATTACTGTCCGCAATTCAACAATGGCAAGTTCCAATTGTAAAAACAGTTCGTGCGCATTTTCCTGGCCGGCATATTTTTCTAATTCTCCAGCAAGTTGCATCGTCGATTCAGCAAAAAATATACCGCCCATACCCTTAATAGAATGCGCACTATGCTTTACTGCAGCACGATCACCTTCGGCTAGACCTTGTCGTATCGCTAAAGTATGTTTTTCAATATCTTTAGAAAAAAGCCCGACAAGCGTATCGAATACTGCAAGCTCATTGCCTATCATTTCTCGCGTCTGCGCCAAATCAGCAATCATGTTTGTTGGCGCTACAGCTGCTATTTTGGTGTACGAATCGTGCTCCTTACTTCCCAGCATATCGAGTTGCTGCCATAAGGCTTCAGTATCAATCGGCTTACTTAAATAGGCATCCATACCGTTCTGAATACAAATTTCTCTGACCCCTTGCATGGCATGCGCTGTCATTGCAATAATCGAAATGTGCTGATTGCTTAAGCGTTCGTGTTCACGAATTTTTTGAGTCGCTTCATAGCCATTCATTACTGGCATATCCACATCCATCAATATTGCATCAAATACACCCGCTTGCCATTGCTGTACCGCCTCAACACCGTTATGCGCTACGCTCACCGTATGCCCCAGCTTCTCTAACAATCTCACTGCCAGAGTCTGATTGACGAGATTGTCTTCAGCGAGAAGCAAATGCAATTTTTTCCTATTTTCACGAAGAGAGTGACGCGTGATTAATGTAGCTTGTTGTTCGATCGACTCGCCCAAGGCAGTCATAATTGCATTTAACAATTCAGCCTGTGACACTGGCTTGAGTAAATAGCTGGCAATACCCAGCTCCCGGCACCGAGCAGCATGCCCGGGTTGACCTTCTGAAGTCAGCATCATTACGGTGGCATTTACATATTCAGGATGTTGCAAGATTTTCTCGGCCAGTTCAAATCCGTCCATTTCTGGCATCTGCAGATCGAGCAATGCAAGAGCGTAGGGTGTGCCATCTACTGACGCGCGCTCTAGCTCCGCTATGGCTTCACGGCCACTAGCGACGGCAGTTGGTTTCATCTTCCAACTGCGCAGTATTTGCGCTAACAAATTTCGGTTCGTTGCATTATCATCCGCTATGAGCACGGGTAAGTCTGCGATACGCGCAGCATGCTGATATTGAACCAGAGCTTGCTTCAATACGGCATGCATGCCCAATGTAAAGAAGAACCGACTACCTTTTCCGACTTCGCTTTCTACACCGAGATGCCCACCCATTAATGCTATTAATTGAGCAGAGATGGTCAAGCCTAGTCCTGTGCCGCCATATTGTCGGGTAGTTGAGGTATCCGCTTGCGAGAAGGATTTAAAAATAACATCAAATTTTTCCTTAGGAATACCGATACCCGTATCACGTACTTCAAAACAAACATTCATACGCGCTCCTATCTCGGGCTCGACGCAGCTCACTAAGACATGCACCTCACCGGCCTCAGTAAATTTGATCGCATTGCCAACCAGATTGAAGATAATTTGCCTTAGCCGCCCAGGATCACCAAGCAGACGATCTGGCACATCTGGATTCACTTGCAGTACAAGCTCAAGATTTCGCTGATGTGCGCGTACCGCCAATGCCTTCATCGTATTATTGAGCATCTGTTCTAGCGAGAACTCGATGTGCTCGATATCCATTCGGCCAGCTTCAATTTTAGAAAAGTCTAAAATATCGTTAACAATCTGCAATAAGGAATCGGCTGAAATTTTGACGATAGTCATGTACTCGCGTTGCTCGCTCGTTAACTGCGTATCGAGCGCCAGTTCAGTCATGCCGAGAATTCCGTTCATCGGTGTGCGTATTTCATGGCTCATATTTGCCAAGAAATCACTCTTCACACGACTAGCATCTTCTGCCGCTTCTTTGGCATGTAGGATGAGCGCTTCAGCTTCTTTGCCTGCCGTAATATCGGTACTGATCGCGATATATTGGTGTGGACGACCAGTCTCGTCTAGCAAAGGAACAATAGTCGCGCGCACCCAATACAAAGCCCCCGAACGCTTACGATCACAAATCTCACCATGCCACACGATGCCAGAGCCAATTGTTTTCCATAAATCGGTAAAAAATTCTGGCGTATGCACATCAGATTTAATTTTTCTATGATTTTCACCAAGCAATTCATCTTGACGATACTCACTGATCTCACAGAATCTATCGTTGGCATACGTAATATTGCCGTTGACATCTGTAATACTGACAATCGCATGCTGATCAAGCGCAAATTTTTGATCATTAAGGGCGCGACGACTCGTTTCGCGCTCTCTGACCAGCATTGCCGTTTTATTGAAAATATCGACAACTTTTTTTATTTCAGTTGGTTCGTCGCTGGCGTCCAGTTTCTCCGCATCTAATTGACCAGTCCCCAATGCCTCGACCATATCGCGCAGACGATCGAGACTACCTAACCAGCGAGCCAGGGGAAAGCGTATCAATAACAGCCCGCCCAGCAAGCTCACGACGCCAAGACTCAGTGCGAATAAAGACAAAGACCATATGTCATGCGCTACCGTTGCGATATCAAACCGCAAACGCAATACACCGTAATCTTTTCCACCGACAGAAATTGTCCGATTGATATCGTCGAGTTGCGCATCGACCCAGCGCACAATCCATGTAGGGGTGTCGAAATTCGCAGCAGATCGACGCTTAACATCAATCACACCGCCGGACAAATCAATGAAAGCAGATGATTCAAAGACCGACCCTTGTACGCCTTTATCGAGAATTTTTTTTACTGTATCGTAATCACCAATCACGACACTATCCTGCACTGCTTGCGCGACAACCTCTACCAACATAAAAGAGGCTAGTTCAGTTTGTTCGATTTGTCTCTGAAAATTAAATTTCAGAAATAATGCCAATCCACCACCAACGAAAATCAACAAGGTAATACTGTAAAGCGCGAACACGCGATTGGTCAGAGATGACGGCAATAAACGGTTAAACAAACGCATAAATCCTAGCGTAAAGCGAGCGGTCATGGATTATCGTAAATTCGGAGGAGCAGATTGATAAAATTTGCGATAAGTTGCGTACTCAGAACCATTGGATGAAACGAAAGCAGTGCCTGCCGGAAGCTTCACTAATTCCGAAGCTTCTGCCAGCACCTGCTTTCCCTTCGCGTCTTGATTCATCTCCAGAAACGCGCGGCTAATGGCCTGTAAATCTTTTTCGGGTATTTTTTTAGACGCCATCAAAGCGAGATCATGCAATGGCTCTGAGGCCCATAAAATACGCACGTTTTGATTTTCACGCTTAACCCATCCTTCCGTTAATTGCGAATTAGCCCCAACCGCTTTCACTTTACCACTGGTAAGTTGAGCGAAGGCGCCGTCCATATTTCCGCCAAAAACTACTCGCACAGGAATATGTCGACTCAGCAATTGTGCGTAAGAAAATTTATAAGCAACCAAAGCTTCGGGTCCAGGAAAAGCAACCTCCTGATCAGCAAGTTGTTCCAATTTTTGTATTGGAGAATC
>JACMRF010000034.1 GCA_014376575.1 Undibacterium sp. | reverse complement strand
GTGACGGGCTTTGTCGCTGGCGATACGCAGGCCAGCGCGACCAGTGGCAGCGAATCGTTTTCCAGTGCGACGCTGGCCAAGACCAATGTCGGCAGCTATGGCGTCACCGGCTCAGGCTTGAGCGCCAATAACGGCAACTATATATTTTTACAAGCCCCAGGTAATGCCAAAGCGTTAACTATCATTAGCAGTGATCAAAATCAATCCATAGTCGTAGCTAGCAACAGTATAGTGAACACTGGTGCTTCCAGCGCCACGATCAATGCTATCAGTAACGGGATCTCACCAACAAGCATGGTGCTGACCGACACAATCATCCCGATTGCGTCATTAAGGTTGCCTACGCGTACCGATCCTAATGGGACGGTAGGCGGTGGTATCGACGAGTTTGGTGGAAGCCCCAGTAACGTTGGCGCCACATCTGCAAGCAATGTATCTGGCGTAGACAATAGTGCTAATGATGGCAATAAGGAAGACCATGACAGGAAAAGTTCCAGTCCGGCCTCGAATAAGACAAGCAAGAAAGCCGCAGCGCAATCTTTGCCTGCGTGCACTTAAACATGAAACACGATGAACATCAAAACTATAGTATTTTTGGTCTTGCTATGCTTGGCCCGAACCGCGTTTGCGCAAGTAGTGGCGACCATAACACATTTGTCCGGCGTGCTCACAGTCAAACACCTTGACGGTAGCAGTAAACTGCTCTCCGTAAAATCCGAAGTGCAACAGGGCGACATACTCATTACTGAGCGTGACACCTATGTCAGGCTGAAGTTTGCCGACGCATCGGAAATCGTATTGCGACCCGACTCTCAATTGAAAGTTGAAAAATTTAATTATGAGATAGCCAAGCCCGAGTCTGACAGTCTTGTGCTCAACATGATTAAAGGAGGCATGCGTGCCGTCACGGGTTTGATTGGAAAGCGTAACAAGGCAGCGGTGAGTTATACAACGCCCACGGCTACTATTGGCATACGTGGCACTCATTTTGGCGCGCTCCTTTGCCAAGGGGATTGCGAAGGTATTTCCACGGCGAACGGTATGTCCTCGGCGGACGGATTGTATTTGGATGTGGCGCAGGGGGCGATTTTCGTCACGAATGGAGCAGGCAATGTACTTATAAATGTCGGAGAATTTGGTTTCGTGCGTGACCGTGTAACGCTGCCCGTCGTGATCCCGTCACAGCAGGGAATTCAGGTGACGATGCCGTCAGGTATTAGTCACAATAAGGCGGGTGGTGAGGGAGGCAAGGCAAGGTCAGAAAATGATGCGCAGTGCGTCGCTCATTAAAATATCGGTTAAAAAAACAGTGTAGTGTAGTGTAAAGCTGATGATGGTCATAATATCGATATGCAGAAGATTGAATGCGATAACGATACCAATATTGAGAAATAAATGTTGAGAAAAAAAGTATTACGTTACGGCGTTGGCCTGATCTTGTTGATCTTCGTATTAGCCCATGCGACGGGAAGGTTGCAGATTGGATTCATCGATTCGCTTGACCGCCTAATTTATGATGCCAGATTGCGCTTGACCATGCCAAACGATGTGGATCAACGTGTAGTTATTGTCGACATCGATGAAAAAAGTCTGCTGGAAATAGGTCGTTGGCCTTGGCGACGAGATCATATGGCCAGCCTCGTTAATGGGCTCTTTGAGCACTACCAAATTCGCCTACTTGGTTTTGATCTTGTTATGGCTGAGCCGGATGAGAGTTCGGGTTTACGCTCGCTAGAAGCGTTAGCCCAGCGCGAACTTAAGGGCGATAAACAATTTCATAGTGCCATGATCCATTTGCGGCCTCAATTAGATTATGACAGTCTTTTTGCTGAGTCATTGCGTGGCCGCCCCGTCATCCTTGGCTATTATTTTTCCAATGAAGGCAGTACTAGCGGCGTTTTACCTAGGCCGGCATTGACGCTCAATACGCTTAATGGGCGTGATGGCGGCATTACGACATGGCGCAATCATGGTGGCAATCTGGCTGCGTTTCAACAGGCTGCCGCCGGTGCTGGCCATTTCAATCCCATCATTGATGCCGATGGCAGTATACGCAGAGTGCCGCTGCTAGCTCGATATGAAAATGCCTATTATCAATCGTTTTCGCTGGCGATGGTGCGCGCTTACTTGAATGGTGCGACATTGCAGCCGCAATTCGGCGTCGGTGTAAGTAATACCGATACAGAGCTTGAATCTCTGCTCCTATCGAATACAAGTGGCCCACTGCTCACAATCCCGATTGATGAAAACGTCGCTGCATGGGTGCCGTATCGCGGCCATCAAAGAAGCTTTACGTATTTTTCTGCAGCCGATGTATTGGCACAGCGCATAGAACCAGAACAGTTGCGGGGCAAGATCGTTATTATTGGGCCTTCTGCGCCCGGCCTAGGTGATTTGAGGACCACACCAGTCGGCGAAATATATCCTGGTATGGAAGTGCATGCTAACCTGATCACTGGCATGCTGGATAGTAGTATCAAGCAGCGATCTCAATATGCCGATGCTGTGGGGTTTTTGCTGCTACTCGGTACTGGTTTTTTCATGATATTTTTTTTCCCATGGCGATCGCCTCTTTGGTCTACAATCGCTACGCTATTCGCGCTACTGGCATTGGCATTTAGTAATCTCGCGTTCTGGCAATACACAAACTGGATATTGCCGCCGGCGACCGAACTTTTGCTGATGGCGCTGCTGTATATGTGGAACACATCTTACAGCTATTTCATCGAATCGCGCACTAAACTCCAGATCATGCAGCGCTTTGGCCAATATGTTCCACCCGAACTGGTTAGTAAGATGAGCCTAGATCCGGGACGCTATAGTATGGCGAGCCGCAAGGCTGAGCTGACAGTACTTTTTTCAGACGTTCGCGGTTTCACTAGTATTTCCGAACGACTGCAGCCTGAAGAGTTGGCTCAGTTTATGAATGAATACTTGACTGCGATGACCCTGATAATACGTCGACATGGCGGCACGCTCGATAAATACGTTGGTGACGCTATCGTTGCATTTTGGGGCGCGCCAGTGGCTGATCTCGATCATGCGCGCAATGCCGTGCTGGCCGCTCTCGACATGCAAGCGGAGTTGGTGACTCTGAATAATGATTTGGCGAAAAAAGGTTGGCCTACAATACAGATCGGGATCGGTGTTAATACCGGCCCCATGACGGTGGGCGACATGGGATCAAGCATAAGACTCGCGTATACTGTCATGGGCGACTCCGTCAATCTTGGCGCGAGACTAGAAAGCAAAACAAAGGACTATGGCGTTGGCATCTTGGTGGGTGAGGTCACGCAAGCGGCGGCGCCAGGCATCAGCTTTCGAGAACTTGATCGCGTCCAGGTCAAAGGCAAGGAAGAGGCGGTAACAATTTACGAGCCGCTTGGACGAGATTGTGAGTTGACTCCAGCGCTTGTCGCCGAGCTGGCTGAATGGGATCGGATTTTGCACTGTTATCGTGTGCGCGATTGGACGCAAGCCGAAATAGTACTGCATGGTTTGATGCAATCTGAACTGAATAAGCCCCTTTATGAACTATATATGCAACGAATTGCCGCCTTTCGTTTTAACCCGCCCGGATCTGACTGGGCAGGCGTCACACGCTTCGATACTAAATAATTTAAGGACTCAAATATTATGCAATTGAAAGTGCTCGGATGCAGTGGTGGTATTGGCGGTCCGAATCTACGTACCACTTCGCTGCTGATCGATAACGACATTCTGATCGATGCGGGAACGGGAGTAGCTGAGCTAAATATGGAACAATTGGCTTGCGTTGATCATGTCTTCATAACCCATTCTCATCTAGATCACCTTGCCTTTCTGCCTTTTCTGCTCGACAGTGTAGGTCATATGCGTAACAAACCGCTTATCATGTATTCAACGCAGGCTACCGAAAATATTATTAAAAATCATATTTTTAATTGGGAAATATGGCCTGATTTTAGTGAAATTCCGAATCGAAGTAATCCTTATTTGAAATTCAATGCGATTCAAATTGGGCAAGAAATCGTACTTAATGGACGTAAAATTACAGCGCTACCTGCCAATCATACGGTACCAGCGGTGGGATATCAGCTTGATAGCGGTTCTAGTAGCTTGGTATTTACAGGGGATACAACCACCAACGATGAACTATGGAAGAAAGTTAATCAGATAAAAAATTTACGTTACCTCATTATCGAAACTGCATTTTCCAACGATGAGCGACGGCTCGCAGAACTCTCGAGGCATCTCTGTCCAAGTATGTTGTGTGATGAACTACTTAAGTTACAGCATGATCCGGAAATATTCATCACACATTTGAAGCTAGGCCAAAGTGAACTCATTATGCGCGAAATTGCAGAAAATTGTGGTCGGCACAGTCCGCGCATGTTGGAAATTGGTCAGTTATTGGAATTTTAAAACATTCGAACATGCCAGGTCGCAGCCTTCGATTATGAGCTAAGTACCTGCCGTGAATAAATTTTGAAAATAGGTGTGGTTCTCGCCATAACGCGCGACTAAGGCTAAAGACATTCTGAATTTTTTATTAGCGAGTACTTATTTTTTTTAAGTAAGTAAGACCGCGCTAACGATTTTAAATTTTAGAAATGGCAATTTATGCAGAACAGGTAGCCCTTCCACCAGAAATCATAGTCGAGCGGGACTGGCCCCCACGGCCTGTGTATTTTATACTTTCAAATCAATATGGCGGGCTTACTTAACAAGGTAAATTTTATGACTCTGTATTTGAATCATGAGATGAAGTGCATCGGCATAATAAATTTATTGGGACAGAAATTTTTATTGTTTATGAAAAAAATGTTTGATTGCGATAAAGATGTGCAATAAATTTTCAAAATTCGATCTAAAATGCAATTTTTTAAATTATTAATGTATGGTGTTTTTAAAGAGGTTGAATTTATTTTTTAAGAGAGTTTCTTGCAAAAATAAATCGACCTCTTTAAGAATACCTTGCTGATCACCGAACCGTTTTTTGGTCAACATACACCAGAACAGAAAAAACTCGCTCTGAAACGCACCTGGTGCGGTTGAAACATATGCATATTTTCGAATCTGTACAGGGTCGTCGAATTGAGCTAAAAAATTTCTTTCAAACATTAAAATAGGATGATTAAGTGCTTTTAGTTCAATATTTTTCTCAAAAATTGTTTTGAAAGATCATCAAATGGCTCTAATATTTTTTAAATGTGCTAATATGTATCTTTATCTTCATCTTTATTTTTAGTGAAATTTATTAACGTAGGAAAGGATGTTTTATCGGTATGCACTGTCGCAAAAAATAATTTATTTTAATAAAAATTAAACTTCGAAAAGATCTAAAAAATGTCTAATATTTCTGATTTTAATAAAGAATGCACAAAAAAATTTTTCACCGCGGCTATCAATAGCGGTGATATGAGTGTAATTGCAGAATTGATCTCGCCTGATTATAAATTCAATGGAGTAGCAACGACGGCTGATGTAACGAAAGCTTGGGCCTTAGATCTTCGTCAGCAATTCCCAGATATTCATTTTTTAATTGAATCAATACTTGCGGAAGATGATAGCGTGGCTTTGCGTTGGCGAATGACAGGAACTAATAAGGCCGGTGTGAAAGGGTATATTGTCGGCACTAATATTTTGGTGTTTTTTAACGGGCAAGCAATTAGTAATAACCAAAATATAGATGCCGATTTTATCGCTATTAATCAATAGAATCGGCGTTGTTCAAAAAGTGGCGACTTTTTTGGTAATACGGGCGAGAAAATCGCTTCCAATTGATCAATGAAATTTCAGTCTGTAGCAGTGATTCCCGGAGGCGAAATGCTTCCGGTATAAGCGGGCGTTCTCAAAAACCAAGTGCAACACCCTTTGTTGTAAGGTGCTGCCATGTCAAAAATCTACAAGCATTTGACCACCCAGGAGCGCGCCGTCGTCATGACCATGCGCGCCGACCTGTACTCCGTCCGATCCATTGCTAAACGCCTTTGCCGTTCACCGAGCACGATTGGCCGCGAACTCAAGCGCAGCGATGGCACGGAAGCATACGATGCCAATCTGG
>JACMRF010000033.1 GCA_014376575.1 Undibacterium sp. | reverse complement strand
CACGCGCCGATTTGATCAGGCAAGTCACTCCCATGTTGTTGTCCTTCATGTCTGAATCGCGGCGTTTAAAGAACGACAGAATCAAACGCGAGCTGGGTGCAAAATTAACTTATCCAACGGTGGCACAAGGGGTGTTTTCAGCCGCCAAGCAATGGATCAATAATTGAATGTGGATGCCTTATTAGCGTCATTGCCCAGCACGCACTATTCATGCGTCTTGCCGACCATTATATGCTGCAAAGGCGCCAATACAGGGCATGTCGGGTCTAGTTGTATATCGAGACTTTATATTGCAGACCTACTTCTTGGCTACCTGTCTGGCCTTGATCGAAGGCTTTTTTTAGGCATATTTCCCTGCAAGGGAATGGTTCAATAGTAAGCATGACGTAGGCATTATTCGTATCCTGTTACCGTATGAGAAGCGGCTATGTTTACACCATTTATTGACGTGTAGAGAACGCGCGATAATGCAATAAGGATTGCAGATTTCATGCTGGCCACTGGCGGAAAAATATCACCTCGTGGGCCCATATTTTTTGCTGCTAGTTGAGAAAAGTAATGTGTTTATAAATCCATATTAAGATCAAAAAAATTCAAAAACGATTGTTTTTATAAATAAATTTGGTAGTTTTTAGCTAAAAGAAGACTCTGAAATCAAAAATAAAGTGAAGAAAATACTCAAGCCTTAGTCATGAGTAAACGCAACTTTGTTTGATCTGTTCACGCAAAATATCAAAAAAATGTAGGTTAAAAATTTATGTCGACAAATAATCTTGTTGATCTTAATATTATCTCCCCATGTTGGAAATGTTTCCAATTTGAGTCAGAATATGCGATATAAATGTATGCTGCGCTGCTTAGAAACCGGAAATAATTAATTGCCCGAGGTTTGGGTTTGTCTACCTATGATCAGAATTTTCTGCTGGAAGCTGCACCCATGCACGACATCGGCAAAGTCAGTATTGCAGAGACTATTCTGCTTATGCCGAGAAGGCTAGATGGCGACGAATTTGAAATCATGAAACAGCATGCACTTTATGGATATGAAATTCTTAAAAGAGAGTTCATCGCAAGTGCTGCACGCTGGGGCTGCTATCGCTTTGGGGGTATCATGAAAAATTTGATGGCAGCGGCTATCCCAGCGGACTTAAAGGGCAGGAAATTCTTATCTTTAACCGCATTGTGGCTGTGGCGGATGTGTTTGATGCACTCACTTCAGAGCGGCCGTATAAGCAGGCTTGGACACTAGAAAATGCCGCCGACTATTTAAGGGACAACGCGGATGCTCATTTTGATCCGGAGTGCGTCGCCATTTTTTTTGAGCAATGGGATGCGGTGCTCGATATCCGTCAGCGCTTCTAGGATGAGTATTAGGGCGTGTTGATATTCTGCGCGTTGGTATGGATATATTCAACGAATCTGACTTCAGCGGCCGCTAAATAAAGTTGATCATGAATGTCAGTTTGCCGAAAAAATCTTATCGCATCGAATTGGATATTCCTGGCGCTTGAGTGATGGATAGTTATCCGGGGTCGATAGAGCAAATTGTTTCTAAACTCATCAATAACTCGGTATCGCATGGATTTGATGGACGCGCTTAGGGCGTAATAAAGATCGTCGCGCGAGCTGATGGAGATCAGATCCGTATCATTTATAGCGACGATGGTTACGGCATGTCCGCTGAAGTGCAAAGCCATATTTTTGATCCCTTTTTTACGACCCGCATGGGTACGGGAGGTAGCGGGTTAGGGATGATATTTGCTACAACCTGGTCCGTGGCTCGCTCGGTGGTAGCATCGATCTTGCCTGCTCAACTGAGCAAGGCAGCACCTTTATCATCTTACTTCCATGTGGTGCATCAGTGGCAAAACATAGTGAGTAAATTGGTTTTTTCTGACGTTCTCAATATTTAAAAATAGGCGGGCCTAAAGCACACTATTCATGCGCTTCTTCAGCCTGTCACCTCTGCAAGCGGCATAGATACTGCGTGTTGGCGATGTGTTTTTTTATTTTCAGTTCAATCGCCATCTCGGTAATTCGATTGCTTCAATTAGTTATCGTCATCGGCGTTTCTACGAAGGGATAACGGTCAAATGAAAAATCTGGGTTCAATGCTGCGCAAACCAATTTTCTTGCATTTTTTGTGATGGCTTAGGCGAGACTTAGCCCTGATCCCGCCCGGTTGATTTTTAAACTAAAGATGACGTGACTTTAAATACCTCATCAGCGGTAGTCATTCCCTCGATAATTTTATAGGCGCCGGCAATTCGCAGGGGTTTCATGCCGTCCTGAATGCTTTGTTTTCTGAGTGCGTGAATATCGGATTCTTTTTGGATCAATTTGCTAAATGGCTGCGTTACCGTGAGTAATTCATAGAGGCCGGTGCGTCCTTTGTAGCCTGTTTGACGACATTCCGGGCAACCGACCGGACGATAGATTGTTTGTGGCTTGGGGATTTTCCACTCTTCAGTCAAACTCGTCCACACCTCGTCTAGCATTTCGCCATCAGGTGATTTGCAATGTACGCATAAGGTGCGCACCAGGCGCTGCGCCAGTATGCCGATGATGGTAGCTTCCAGCAGGTAGTAGGGCACGCCAAGTTCGAGCAGACGCATGATGGCGGACGGCGCATCGTTGGTGTGCAAGGTGGATAGGACAAGATGCCCGGTCAGCTCCGCCTGGATCGCCATTTCAGCAGTGGCCAAGTCGCGGATCTCGCCGACCATGATGATGTCGGGATCTTGTCGCATCAGGGCCCTGACACCATCAGCAAACGTCAGGTCGATGTTGAGCTGTACCTGCATTTGATTGAAGGAAGCCTCAACCATTTCGATAGGGTCTTCAACCGTGCAGACATTTACTTCCGGTGTGGCGAGTGCTTTTAAGGTTGTATACAGCGTGGTAGTTTTGCCGGAACCTGTTGGTCCTGTAACTAAAATAATGCCATGTGGTTTGCTCGTCAGTTGATCCCAACGCGCGGCATCAGAAATAGGAAAGCCCAGCTCAGGAAGGGTTTTGACGACGACTTCAGGATCAAAAATACGCATCACGACTTTTTCGCCGAAAGCCGTAGGTAGTGTCGATAGGCGCAATTCCACTTCCTGACCATCGGCAGTGCGTGTCTTGATGCGACCATCCTGCGGGCGGCGTTTTTCAATGACATCCATGCGTCCCAATAATTTGATGCGCGCGGTCATGGCGATCATCACCGAGGCCGGCACCTGGTACACCTGGTGCAGCACGCCATCAATCCGAAAGCGGATCGTTGCTATATCTCGTTTCGGTTCCAGGTGGATATCGGAGGCACGTTGATCAAAGGCAAATTGCCAGAGCCAGTCAACGATGTTGATGATGTGCTGATCATTGGCATCGAGTTGTTTGTTCGCCTTACCGAGCTCAACTAGTTGTTCAAAGTTATTGCGTAACGCCGTATCCTTGCTGCTGGCGCGCTTGGCGTCCTTGATTGATTTAGCCAGCGAGAAAAACTGCGAAATATATTGCGAAATTTCTAAGGGGTTGGCCAGTACCAGTTTAATTTCTTTGCGCGTAATCTTGGCAATTTCTTCCAGCCACTCAGTGTGATAGGGCTCGGTCGTAGCGACAATAATCGTCGTTGCCGTGGTTTCTACCGGCAAAATATTAAAGCGTGTGGCGTAGGTCGATGACATCACATCGGCAACTTTACCGAAATCGATTTTGAGCGGATCGATCCGATAAAACGGTAAGTTGACTTTCTTCGCGGTCCATTCAGTCAGCCAATCGAGCGTCAGTAAATGATGCGGGGTGTTGGCCGAATGCAGCTTTGCCTGCGCCAGTGCGGTCAGCGGATGCATGGCTGCCGGACCATTTTTTTGTATGGCGCGCGCATTATTAAAATCTACTTTTGCATTTTCCTTGCTGACGATACCGTCTTCCATCAACCAGGTGAAAATTTGTTGCATACTCAAATGATTGGTGGGCGATGTTGTCATGGTTACTCAGGTGTAGGGTGAGATGCAATAGTCAAATTGACTGGAATCGTCAGCTAAGATCATTAGGTGTTTGTAAACCATCGACCCACGATTTTGCCGGGAGTTTAGTGCTTTCCTTGATCTGTTTTGCGCGTTCATACAGGCTAGGGAAATCCAGTTTCGTGCGCGTTTTACATGCGATCGCGACGACATTGCCATCGTGTACTTCCGGCAGGCACCAGACAGTGGGGAAGACAAAGCGCAGGGCTTTGATATTTTTTGCAAAACTGGGATGATCGCCAAACAAATTCACCGTCAACATGCCATGCTCCATCAGGCTGTCGGCACAGGCTTGATAAAATTCTGCAGAGTCCAATACCGGGCCGCGCGCCGTGGCATCGTATAAATCGGCCTGTATGGCATCGAATTTATTGTGATGATCTGCGTCGGTGACAAATTCCATTGCATCCATCTCGATGACCTTGAGCCTATCATCATTGGCCGGCAATTTAAACATGCTCTCGCAGATCATGATGACCGCCGGATTAAGGTCGATCGCGGTGACTTGCGCGGTTTCAAATTGTCGATAACAAAATTTGGTCAGCGCGCCAGTGCCAAGACCCAATTGCAGTAGCTGCTTGGGTTCGGAAATGAAGAGCATCCAGGCCATCATTTGCTGGGCGTATTCCAGCTCCAACCAGTCGGGTTTGCGTAAGCGCATGGCGCCTTGTACCCATTCGGTGCCAAAGTGTAAATAACGCACGCCATCCAATTCAGACAGGGTGACCGGGGCAAATTTTGCCTTGCGTGGATTTTTGGGCGCAGCCGCTTTAGGGCCTGACCGGTAGTTGCCTTCGGCTTCAATGGATTTTCGTTTAATTAGCATGGCACCATTTTAACCAGCATCAGGATTTACTTGAAGACAATTACGTAGTTTTACTTTTAATTTGTTGCCATTGCAAAAGTTTTTCATCAAAGCGCATTTGCGCATAGGCCGGCGACGATGAGGGTAAGTGGCAGGTCTGGTAACCCAATTGGCTCAGGTCGCGGTCTATTTTTCCGGCAGTCTTGCCGTTAAAGCATAAACGCTGCAGGGCAGGGTGAGTTTCTTGCAATGTTTTAAAGTCATTGATTTCTCCTTGCCGGATGGCAGAATCCAGGCTTCCCTGGCGCATGCAGGCTTCAAATACATCCCATAATCCTATGCCATGCGCTAATAAATGCGCTAACCTCACCGGATAAGCCAATGCACATAGATCCTCGCCAAGCACCTGCGACAACAGGCGCCAAAACTGGTTCTGCGGAAAAGCGTAGTATTGCCGCGCTTGCAGCGATGCCTGACCTGGAAAGCTGCCAAGGATCAGGGTATGTGTCGTTTCATTGATAACGGGTGGAAATCCTAGCAACAAATCTTTCACATTACTTACATTAGAGACTATCTTCGACATTTTATTTATATAGTGATGGGTGTAGTACAACGACGACCAAAGCAAACCTACGCAGACTTAAGCAAGCATAAAACAAAAAACGATCAGGAGAACAGAATGAGCGACATCAGGCCAGTGGACCAATTACTCAATAAGTACGCAGAGAGCCACCAAAATCCAGTTAACGAATGGATACATTTCATCTGCGTGCCGGCTATCATGTGGACGGTGTTAGGCTTGATCTGGGCCATACATCCTCTGTTGGCTCTGGTGTCAGCCTTGCTGGCATTGGGATATTACGCTTATCTATCGATTTCATTTGCGGTCGGAATGGGCGTGATGGCAGGCGCAATGCTGGGAATACTGTCTCTGATGCCACCCGCTATCGTCTTGCCTTCTGCGGTAGGTGTCTTTGTCGTTGCATGGATTTTTCAATTCATCGGGCATAAAATCGAAGGGAAGAAACCTTCCTTTTTTGATGATGTGAGGTTTTTGCTGATAGGCCCTTTATTTGTCTTGGGTTTTTTATATCGCCGCCTGCATATTTCTTATTGATGGTTTGAATTGTTGAACAAATTGGTATTGTGTCGGTCAAATTGCGGTTGGAAAAGATTTTTTTGAGTCGGACGAAATTTGGAGATTATCGTGAAAAAAATTGTAATTCTTTCTGCCGTTGTCGCCTTGAGTGCTTGCGCGGTAACGCCTACCTCTAGCAATGTTTACCGCACGCATCAAACGCAAAACGAGCAAATCGTCAGAATGGCGACGGTCGAGTCGGTCAGAGAGGTGTTGATTGATAAGGGCCAAAGCGGTGTTGGAACGGTCGCCGGTGCTGCACTTGGTGGCATTGCAGCTGGCTCCAGTGTAGGGCAAGGTAACGGTGCGCTTGCGGCGGGCATTGTTGGCGCGGTTGTCGGCGGAATCATAGGCCAAAAACTAGAAGCGAATGCGAATACCCGCAAAGGCCTGGAGATCACGGTGAGAATGGAGAACGGTGAATTTCGCGCTATCACTCAGGATGCTGACGAGACGTTTCGGGCCGGTGACCGCGTGCGCTTGCTCTCTAGCGCTGGCGTGACTCGCGTTACCCATTAGTGATGGATTGACTACTTCAATCAAAAAAATAGCGGCTCAGCCGCTATTTTTATTGGGAACTTATTGAGGCATTTTATTTGCTCAATAACAGCTCATTGAGTCGTTTAACAAAACTGGCCGGGTCAGTCAGCGATCCGCCTTCTGCCAGCAGAGCTTGATCAAACAAGATGTGTGACCAATCGGCAAACTTGGCTTCTTCGTATTTCAATTTCTGTACCAATGGATGATCAGGATTGACTTCCAGAATTGGTTTCGATTCTGGCGCGGCCTGACCGGCCGCTTTCAGCATACGCATCAGATTGCCGGAGAGTTCATTGTCATCGGCCACCAGACAAGCCGGTGAGTCAGTCAGACGGAAAGTAACGCGTACATCTTTGGCTTTATCGGCCAGCGCCGTTTTCATCTTTTCGACCAGATCCTTGAACTCAGTTTCAGTCTCTTCGTGTTGCTTTTTCTCTGCTTCGTCTTCAAGCTTACCCAGATCCAGATCGCCTTTAGCGACTGAAGTCAATTCTTTGCCTTCAAATTCGGTCAGGAAGGACAGCATCCATTCATCGACGCGATCGGTCAGCAACAAAACTTCCACACCTTTTTTTCGGAAAATTTCCAGATGCGGGCTGTTTTTTGCAGCAATGTAGCTATCGGCCGTGACAAAATAAATCTTGTCCTGGCCTTCTTTGGCGCGGCTCAGGTAGTCCGCCAACGATACGTTTTGCGTATCACTGTCGTTGTGCGTAGAGGCAAAGCGCAGCAGCTTGGCGATTCTGTCCTTGTTGCTGGCGTCTTCCCCTATACCTTCTTTCAATACTTGGCCAAACTCGGTCCAGAAGCTGGCGTATTTGTCTTTCTTGGCTTGTGAATCATCCTCGCCTTCGGCGTTCGCCAATTCTTCTAGCATGCCCAGTACGCGCTTGGTCGATCCTTCACGGATCGCCTTGATGTCGCGCGATTCCTGCAAAATTTCACGCGATACATTCAGCGGCAGATCGTTGGTGTCGATAATACCTTTGACGAAACGTAAATACACTGGCATCAGCTGCTCCGCATCGTCCATGATGAAGACGCGCTTGACGTAGAGCTTGATGCCGCCACGTTTGTTGCGATCCCACATGTCAAATGGCGCGCGGCTAGGGATGTACAGCAGTTGCGTATATTCGCTGCGGCCTTCGACGCGATTGTGCGTATGCGTTAGCGGTGCGCTGTAGTCATGCGAAATATGTTTGTAGAATTCATCGTATTGTTCCGACGTGATGTCGTTTTTGTTGCGTGCCCACAGTGCGCTAGCTTGATTGACTGTTTCCAGTTCGTCGCGTAATACTTGTTCTTTTTTCTCTTCGTCCCATTCTTCTTTTTGCATCATGATAGGCAAAGAGATATGGTCGGAGTAAGTACGGATGACGCTTTTTAGTTTCCATGCCGACAGGAAATCGTCTTCGCCTTCACGCAGGTGCAGGGTAATAGCCGTGCCGCGATCTGCCTTGACGATATCTTCTACACTGAAGTCGCCAGCGCCAGTAGATTCCCAGCGTACGCCTTCGGTTGCAGTGCTGCCGGCGCGGCGTGATTCCACCGTGATTTTGTCTGCAACGATAAAGCCAGAGTAAAAGCCGACGCCGAATTGACCTATCATCGCAGCGTCTTTTTGCTGATCGCCAGATAATTTACCAAAAAATTCTTTGGTGCCGGATTTGGCAATCGTACCCAGATGCGCAATCGCTTCGTCGCGTGTCATGCCGATGCCGTTGTCGGCAATGGTGATGGTGCGGGCAGTCTTATCGAAACTGACTTTGATCTTCAACTCGGAATCATCTTCAAACAAGCTGGCGTCGTTAATCGCTTCATAGCGCAGTTTGTCGGCGGCATCTGAGGCGTTTGAGATCAGTTCGCGTAGGAAGATCTCTTTGTTGGAATACAAAGAGTGGATCATCAACTGCAATAACTGCGACACTTCGGCTTGAAAGCCTAGGGTTTGTTTTTCTGACATGCTTACCTCAAAAAGGGAATAAGAACTAATGAAAAATTTACAAAAAAATACTCACTTCTGAAGGTATGGGTGTTTACTGAATTTTCAAGCTGATTTTCTCGTCTCACGGTTGAGCTGCCACTATTTTGAGCATATTAGTGTCATGAAGGGGTAGTAAGTCTTTGAAAGTATAGAAGTTTTGCAATGCATGCGGATATTCAGCAACGCACCATGTTATAATCTTTGGCTAACCGAATCATTCCCAAAACTAAACACAATCATGACCATTGCAAAACGCGCTATACGTAACATCGCCATTATCGCCCACGTTGATCACGGCAAAACAACGCTGGTTGATCAATTACTGCGCCAATCCGGCACTTTCCGTGAAAACCAGCAAGTTGACGCTCGGGTCATGGACTCTAACGATATCGAAAAAGAACGTGGTATCACGATTCTGTCGAAAAACTGCGCTGTTGAGTATAAAGGCACGCACATCAACATCGTTGATACGCCGGGTCATGCCGATTTTGGTGGTGAGGTTGAGCGCGTATTGTCTATGGTTGATAGCGTCTTGTTGCTGGTTGATGCGCAAGAAGGCCCGATGCCGCAAACACGTTTTGTGACACGTAAAGCTTTAGCGCTGGGTTTGAAGCCTATCGTTGTTGTCAATAAGGTCGATCGTGAAAATGCCGATCCTCAGAAGGCGGTCAACGCGACTTTTGAATTGTTCGACAAACTCGGTGCGACCGATGAACAATTGGATTTCCCTATTATTTACGCATCAGGATTCAAAGGCTACGCAAGCTTGATTGATACCGTGCGTGAAGGCAATATGGATCCTCTGTTCGACGCTATCTTGCAGCACGTTCCCGCGCGTGAAGAT
>JACMRF010000001.1 GCA_014376575.1 Undibacterium sp. | reverse complement strand
TGGTGCAGGCCAGATCAGGGCAATCGCGAAACACCTCCAGCGATACCGCGATGCGGTCTTCGGTAGGCGCAACTCTGAAGCTGGCTACCTCTATTGGAAAATCGGTGACCTTGCTGGCATCGCCGCCATGGACAGATTGTCGCCAAACCTGGGCGCTGCCAGAACGGTTGGAGAGAAAATAAATCGCGTCGCCACGTGCCGACCAGACCGCGCTACTGCTATTGGCCTCGGTGTTGCTAAAGCGCTGCGGTAAATGCGTGGCGTTAGCCAGATCCATTAACCATAGTTCAGTATGGCCATGGTTTTTATCCAGATCGGTAGTGCGTATCTGGTACAGCAATTTGCTGCCATCTGGCGACAAGGCTGGTGCGCTGATACGCTCCATCTTGACCAGGTCTTCTATGGTAAAGCCACGTTGATCCGCCGCAAACGCGTTTGCGGTGAATAGAATCAACGAGATGCTACAACTGGCAAGAATGGGTAATGTCATGAATTTTCTCCGGCTATATTTTTTTGAGGATGCGCATTGTGTTGCGACCCCGATGAAGGATTGCTGGCCCTAGATTTGAAAGGATAGTTTGGTAAATATTTCGCTTTGGCGTTGCTTTAATGTGTAACCCGGTGTGTCAGCGTTTGAGACGGTAACGCCAATAAACGCTGCTGTTCCTAATCTTGCTGTATGCGTGTACACCAGCGAGCCAATATTGCGCTTACTGCTGGCTGCGATCGGGAAGGAATACAAACTGACGTTACGCGAAGTTTGTGCATGCTGCAGTATTGTGCGTAGCGTGTCTTTGCTGCTGATGTGCACAATGCCATTGACTTGCAATGCTTGCTCCGTGTAGAGGCGCTGGCCCGCTTCAGGGCCACTGATTCCGTCCACCCAGCTGGTTGCATAATTGGGTTCTATTTCCAAACGGTCAAAAGGACGGATGCGGGCACTAAGAATAAGCGCACCGCCTTTGCCCAGGCGCGAAGAGGCGACATCAATCGAGTCGCCATAAGACATCTCGCCAGTGACGCGGGCAAAAATCTGGCTTGGCCTGATATTGAAGCTGGCGCGCACCAGCGAGGTTTGAAACAGTTCGCCATTGCGCTCTACCCGGCTGTTATTGCGTGGGGCAATGTTCAAGGCGAGTTCACTATCATAAGGGCCTGCCATCCATACGCCAGGAGCGAAATCGCTGCCGATGACATTACCTTCATGATCCAATTTTTTCTCTATGTGCATGGTGAAATTGAACTCGTTCCAGATGCCAGTCTTACCTTGTTTTTTGCTAACATCGCTGGACAGACTGCGGTACCCTACCTGTGAAAAAAAGCCATTGTCGGATCTGAAATCTTTGCTGATGTCATTCAAGACTGCATAGACCGCCCACTGATCATTGGAGCGGTACCAGTCTAAATAGGCGGCATAACCCGTAGTGAGTGGCCCGTTGATCAGGTTTCCCTTGCCGTCGGGTTGCGCAGTGGTGGCGCTGCTGAGCAATTGTCCGCGTACTCTTTCATTGTCTGATACTTGCCAGCCAAAATCAGGGCCGATCACACGGTTGTACGCGCCTATGCTACTGATGCTGCGGTCGGTCAAAATGCCGCCGATGGTCAGTGCACCAAAGCGAAAGTTGGCGCGTGCATCGGTGGCTTGCGAGGTGAAATTTTGCAGGGCGTAATTCGTCCCATAAGCACTTGGTAATTGCACCAGACCGCCGCCGGTATCGCGATTGGTCAGTATGGTGAGGTCTTTATCAGCATCGCGACGTGTGTACCGCAAACCCCAATCCGGGTTGGAGATGGTGCGGGTACTAATGGCATTCATGGGGGTACGGAAAATATCTGCGCCTTCTAAAAAGAAAGGACGTTTTTCCTGGACGAATAAACCAAAGCGGGTATTGCCTGATAACTGAGGTGCATCCAGTTCAATTTGTGAAAAATCAGGATTGATCGTGGCATCAATAGTCGTCGCAGAATTAGGGCGTACTTTGACATCGAGGCTCACATCGCTACTTTTTTTAGTCCGCGTTTCACGACCTTCTATCTCTTCACGATTGCGTCGCATCACCAATTGCGGTGTGGCGCTCCAGCTTAATCCTGACGGCAAATGCCTGAGACCTTCAATCGCATCAGAGAAGCATAGATTGCAGTTAGTCGCTCTGGTCACTTGGCCGCTATACATACGATAGCGCTGCTCACGCGTCATGTTACGCATGACTAACAGACTCCAGGGTGTTGTTTGATCTGCGTTATACGCCAGCGATGAAAATGGAATGCGGACCTCGGCGCTCCATCCGCCATCAAAGCGATTCGTTGCCACATCAAAATCAAAATCGGGTGAGAAATCATCGCCATTGGTGTCACTGTTGACGCCATCCGTGATCGCTCCTCGCGCATTGAAATAGATGACCTGTGCCGATTTATGCGCACCGCTAGGGTCAATGAATAATCCTAAAAAGTCCTGATCTGCGCTGATTTTGTCGCGCCGCGCAAACGGCGCGCGGATTAATTCAGGATTCGGATCGTAAGCCTTCACACCAATGTAAAGATAGATTTTGTCGTAGGCAAGCTTAACTTCGGTTCGTACCTTAGCTTTAACTTTATCAAATGGCTGGGTTTGATAAAACGTATCGTGCGGTGTTACTTTTTGCCAGACGGCATCGTCCAGATTACCATCGAGTTTGATGGTCTCGTTGGTGTCATTTAGGCGATAGGCTTGAAAGCCTGCCATTGCTGGGCTGGCAGCCATTAACAGACTGGCACACAGCGGGAAAAATAATCTCATTTTTGTTTTCTTTTTTCTTTAATCGGCAAGTAGAGCAATGACCAACATTCATCAAGCAAAAAATCAAGATGATCGAGTTGGCATGTTTAGGCTACACAAATAACAAAAAGTTCGGTATTTTTGTTGCTAGTTGCTAAATATGAACAATGTATGGAAATGGTTTTAATTGGTGCCGATCGCGATAGCGCGATGACGTGAAGACCGTCGAAAAACAAGCAGGCAGAAGCGGAAGGAGGGTGGCTAAAATGGCGAGACACATTCAATGTACGCCACGCAAGAAGCGCAGCGTACAAAGATGATTTTATACCGGCAAGGCGACTTGATTATCGACGCTGAATTGATAGTCACGGAACACGTGTTCGGCCGTCAGCAACTGATAGGTGCCGTCTGGGTTTTGTCGTGAGGTGTCTTTCAACCGATACGTGTAATGACCACAGGTCCAGCAATTGAAGTTACGCATGTGGGTGCACAGACAGGTTTTGTCCATGACCACAATATTTTTCTCATCCGGATGTGCCGCAACTTCGCGGTTGTAGGCGGTGATGTAGGCGCAACCGCCATTGCCATCGAGTAGATAGCCATACGATTCACAGCCAGGGCGTATGCCGGAGCCTATCGCTGGCGTGCTTGATAGCATGCGCATCGGGTAACCGGTCGGTGAAATCGTATTGACTTCGATTTCGCTTTCTGTGGTTTTGAAATAGTCTTGCTTGACGTCCGCCGGCAAACCACATTCGTGAGTGACCGTGAAGCGTGTCGCGACCTGTACTGCAGCTGCACCATTCTCAAGGAAGGACACTGCATCGCTGCCGGTAAAAATACCGCCAGCGGCAACCAGAGGAATCGCGAGATTTTCAGTCGCCAAATACGCGGCGATTTCATTGACGATGGTTTGCAGATCGTATTTGGCCCAGTCCAAACCAAAGCCAAGGTGGCCGCCAGCTAATGGACCTTCAACGATGATGTAATCTGGCAGGCGATTAAGCTTGGCATTCTTGCGCAAGAAAATCTGCAAAGCGCGTACCGAAGAAACGATGATGCCAAGCTTGGCGTCGCGAAACCGCGGGTGATCTTCCATCAGACCGAAAGAGCCAAAATGTAAACCGGCACTGAGCGTAATACCGTCTATGCCGGCATCGAGCGACGATGCCAGACGCACTTTAAGCGTTTCGCGCGGGCCGTTCATGGTGAGTTTTTCCATGCAGTTGACAAAGATCATGCCATCGCCGCGTTTGGCTTCCATGGTCTTGCCAACGTGATTTTTGGTCGCTTCAGCCAAGCGTCCAAGATCAAATTTGATGTCGGTTTTATCCGAGTTGTTGATATTGTATTTGTATTGTTTGGTTTTAGCTTTAACAAAACTAGTGTCAAAGCGACGGTCTGATACATCTTCCATCATGGCATCCGAGAGATGGCCAATGCCGCCCAGACGGGCCGCTTCAAGCGCTAATTCAGCGGTTGAGATATCGACGCCCATACCGCCAATCATGATAGGTACTAATTCTTGTTTGCCAAATTTTAGGCGGAAATCATCTACACGTTTCATTCTTATCCTTGAACCACATTGTCGTTTAAAGCCAATACTTCAGCGCTCAATCTAAAAAACTGTTCTGACATAATGTTGAGTGTCGCTTGATGCTACTTCATTTTACGTGACTGATCTTTGTAGTGAAATGTGCTACTTTTAATGCGAGCCAGAGGTGAAGTTACTTGCAAGCGTAATTCTACCCTACGATGCTTTTGTTGGCATTGAGATGAAGGTCAAATCTCTTGATCAGAAACAGGAAGCAATCAGAAAAAATAGCTTAAGCAAGTAAATGATTTTTTAACGCGAATAACTTGAGCGGTTTTGTGATCATAAGCAAAGTTTTTGACATTGTTATGACATGTGCTCATCACATTTTTATAGCAGCGCGATATCACCTGGCGGTTCATCACCGGCCAGCACGCCTGAATTGCCAAGCAGACCTTCACCTTTGCGTACCAAATAATCAGTATGTTCGTAAACGTTAGGACAGCCAGTCTCGGCGATCAATGTTTTGACGATGACCACCTTCCAGGCATCGACGCCAGCTGACTGAAACTGGCACACTAAATAGCCGGCTTGCACGCCGTGATAATCCACCACCAGTCCTGGCAATCCGTCGTCTTCGGCGTTGATGAGGCGTTGAGGTTTTCCCGGTTTGGCGTTGATTTTTTTATGTTTGGCTAAGGCCGCATGAACGCGCCGTTTGAACATTGCATGATCAACGGCTTCTTTTTCATCAAAGGTCCAGACGCGCGCACGGATTTGAGATTTAGGGCTCCAGCCTGCGCGTGCCAGAAATTGGCCAGATGAGGATCGTATCAAGGCGGTTGCACCGGATTTCATCTTTTCGTCGTACTTGCCATCGACACGCGCCACTGCCGAAAGATAGATCCACGGATCTCCATCCAACAAACTTTTTTCCTTACCTTGTTTGATGGTGATGATAAGCATGCTGTATTCCTTGTTTTTTTAATCTTAAACGCCATATACGATGAATGGCAATGAAGCAGCGGAATATACACGTTCTGCACATCAATGTGCAGCGTTTTTGATGTTGAAAAATGTGTTTTTAGCCTGTTTTTATCATCGGCTGTTTTGGCGCAAACCCTATTTTTTGACGATTGCTCATTTTAAGCTCTCCTATCTGGCTCTGTTACAATATGAGCTTTGCGAGGAATGCTTCTTAAGTTGTTTTTTAGCGCTTGTTGTCATTTTTCTTAGCAAATTAGTATTCACACTATTTCACACATCATCATTATGCAAATCACAAAAAATACCGCCGTTAGTTTGAATTACACCATGTTTGATGCCGAAGGCAAAATTATCGATAAAAACCACGAGCCTATCGTTTACCTGCACGGTGATTATGACAATATTTTGCCAGCGGTAGAACTTGCGCTCGAAGGCAAAAAAGCCGGTGACAGCGTTTCAGTCACGATGGCTCCTGATGAAGCGTTTGGTGAATTTGACGCAAGCCTGGTCCACGAAGAAGAAGTCGGTTTGTTTCCACCTGATATCGAAGTCGGAATGATGTTTGAGACGCGAAATCCAGAAACCGATGAAACCATGCAGTTTCGCGTCAAGGAAATAGATGCCGGTATCGTGACGGTAGACGGAAACCATCCCCTGGCTGGGATGACAATTCGTTTCGATGCGACCGTGCTGGACGTGCGCGAAGCCAGCGAAGAAGAAATCGCTCACGGCCACGTACACGGTGAACATGGTCACGATCACTAGTTTTTAGTTTCGCTAGGCCAGTTTGAGAGGTAGTGTCTATAGGTACTACCCCTTAGTATTTTTGAAAACGCTTGTCAGTACTGCGCAATTCGTCATTTTTTTTGCATACTCCCCATATCCGCTCAATTAATTGGCGGCGTCAATAAGCAATGCCATTCGGCAGTACCTGTTAGTCATAACATAATATTGATTGAGTCATCCAAAGAGGACGTATGAAAGACTATTACTTTGTTCTCGGCATCGCTAGCAATGCAACGCTGGCTGACGTAAAAAAGGCGTTTAGAACGAAAGCGGCTGAGTTTCATCCAGATCGCAATGCCTCTGAGCTGGCGCCAGAAAAATTCCATGCGGTGAAACAAGCCTACGACATTTTGTCTGACCCGGCGGCGCGCTCCGACTACGACGAAAATCGTCGGCGCAATTTGCTTGATTCCCCCTTGGAAACAGCCACCGAGGTGTGGAAAAATTATATTTCAGGAGTATTACAGTGAGATTCTCACAATTTTTTGAAGATTTAAAATCGGTGTATAAAGCCGAATTGGAAGATCTGCGTACCGATTCAGAAGGCAAGGATATTTTAAAGAAACGCCTGGCCGAAAAGCGCAAACAATTGCCTTTGTTATTGCCAATGATGGGGAGTAATCCTGAAATGGTCGCCGTTGCTTTTCATGAAGGTTTTCGCTTCATGAATCCTTTGGTGATGGAATCTTTGCTATCTAAAGAGCCTAAGCAACATCCTTCATGGAAAGAATTATCTGCCACCGTTAAATTGGAACCATGGGCCGAGTCGCTGAGTCTCATTGTTTTAAAAGATGCTGATGGCGACGGCTTTATGGTCGTGGCAGCATGTCTGGAATATCTGAACAAGAGCAAGCAATCAAGACAAGCTAGTCCTTCCAATACCTTGGAAGAAGATGATGAAGACAATAGCGAAAACGAAGCGAATGAAGAGTTGAAAGAAAGTGGCGATCTCGATGGCCATTACGGTAGACATGGTCGCGACGATGGTGATGATGGTGACGACTACGATTTAGGCGAGGCTGGTTCAGAATGGTTGGCCGAGCAAGGTTTTGACCGTAAAGATTAAGGATTCAATATGAATTACCCTGCATTGATAGAAGCACAAAGTTTGATTCAGGTTGGCGATATCGCTGGCGCTGAAAACGCCTTGGCCAATCTGGCTGAAACTCAAGGCGATAAGGCCCTGGTTGCTGCACTTGATGAGTTTCCCGCCAAGGATTTGTTGGCGATTATTCGTGAATACGATTCGTCGAAAGAATCGTTGGTAAATTTGCTCGTGACGCCAGAGCAATTTGCCCAAGCTGTCGTATTGGAAAAACGGTATAAAGATTTGACGCACGAACAATTGCGCGGCATGGTCAATTCCGTTATTTTTCGTGAGGGTGCAGATCCGGCCGAATTTTTGTATGAAATCGCAGAGGTCGAAGGCGGTTACGATTCGCTGGTGGATTATTTGTGCGATCGTACGCCGATGGTGGAGCACTTTTATCGCTATGCCACGTTTGATCTGTATGAATACGGCGATGAAAACAAGACTCAGGCGCTCGATGACGATTTGCTCAATCTGACGCGTGAGACAGAGCCTAGCGCATCGGCAATGGATATGGCTAATGTCGTTGATCATGACTGGATGGAAGTGACCTATCTGTTGCGTTACGAACTGCCCGAAATCTTCCGTGAAGTGCTGTTAAAACTGCGTGCACGTTATAAAATTTACCTGGCAAATCAGGCGTTGGATGAGTTGGCTGAAGGTGCCGGATTGCCCGAAGAAGAAGCCGAAGAGAGACCAAAGAACAATGATGACGGCGACGACAAAGACGATGATGGCGAGTCGGCCTTGTAGAGCAAGCTGAAGCCTGATTTTTGCCCGTTTTTGTTTATTATTGGAACTTATGTCCGACAAACAATTTGATATCGCCTTAATTGATGATCGACCGTTTTTCGAAACGGTGCTGCGCTATGGCGTCAAGCAAGGCATCATCGATAACGCCAAACTGGCCGCGAT
>JACMRF010000032.1 GCA_014376575.1 Undibacterium sp. | reverse complement strand
TAAGCAAAGATGCCGCATTCGAGGTATTTGCGAAACGCAGTCTCGACATAAGGCGCTGGCGTGTGCAGATCACCTTGTCCATCAAATTGGCCGCAAGAGGCAAGCGCGAGCCAGGTTTCAAAGTGACCAGCGATGGTGCGATAAAGCAGACTTTGCTCAGGATGACGGGCTTGATACAGCGCGGGGGTTTGCTTGGGGACTGCTTGCAGGTGTACCGGACGCACTGTTGCGTGCCGCGTATGTGGGCGGCAAACGTCGGCTTGTGGCACATCGGAATGACCGGTGGCTGACATGGCAGCAACATCCATAGCGCATTAATGGATGAATGCTGTGTGCCCTATTAGTTATTTTGCGTTGCTTTTTGTCGACCTGCGATAGGCACTCTCGCTTGCTTTGTCGCTATGTAAGCAATTTACTTGACGATGGGTGGTTCACCGCGACTGGCAGCAAACAGTCTATTTGGCACGCTGGGTCTGGCTAAAATAATGTCAATTACAACCTAAGATGAGGTAGGTTAATATTTTTCGCGACATTTATTTGGCGCACAAAGTGGCGCGAATTCATTTGCGCGCCACTTTATTTGGCGCGATAATGGTTGGGTCAGCAATGAATAGAGAATAAGATGCCTAAATCAAAGTTGCCTCAAGAGGTAGATCAACTCGTCGAAGTGATTTCCTTACACCACGAGGGTATTGGTATAGATGCCATCTTACAAGCGATCGGCGATAGCATTCCACGGCGTACCTTGCAGCGGAGGCTCGCGTTACTTATCAAGCAAGGCCGTATTCAATCTAACGGAAAAAGCCGTGCATCGCGTTATCACACTGCCCCAAAGATCATCAACGCGGTTGTATTAATCCAAGAGGAAGATGACACAACGCTGGCTTCCGCCGAGGTTTACGTACCGACCTCACCGGAGGGCAGCGAAATTAAAGCTTATGTGCGCCAACCTCGCCAGTTACGCCAGCCAGTTGGCTACAAGCTGGAATTTCTTGAGCGCTACCATCCCAATCAGACGACATATCTGCCGCAAGATCTGCGCGATCAACTGCACGCATTAGGGCGCTCGCCCGCTGATCAGACTCCTGCTGGCACCTTTGCCCGCGACATTCTGAATCGCCTATTGATAGACTTATCATGGGCATCTTCACAACTGGAAGGCAATACCTACAGTCGTCTTGATACAGAGCGCCTGATCGAGTTCGGCCAAGCCGCTGAAGGTAAGGGCGTATTGGAAACTCAGATGATCCTGAATCATAAGGATGCCATCGAGTATTTAGTGCGCGATCCTGAACATGCGAACCTGACGACGGACACTATCATTGCGTTGCATGCATTCCTGTCTGATGGCTTGATGGCCGATCCGTCTGCTTGCGGTCGCATCCGTCGTAGGGCAGTGGAAATTGGGGGAAGCGTATACTTACCCGTAGCGTTACCGCAGCGACTTGAAGAGTTATTTGGTATCGTCATCCAAATGGCGGCGGAAATTCACGACCCCTTCGAGCAAGCTTTCTTCCTGATGGTGCATCTGCCCTACCTGCAACCCTTTGAAGACGTGAATAAACGCGTCTCACGGCTGGCGGCCAATATTCCTTTCATTCGCCACAACTTGTGCCCATTGTCCTTCATTGATGTGCCGCAACAGGCCTATGTTGATGCCATGATCGGCGTGTATGAGTTGAATCGCATCGAACTTCTTCGCGATGTGTTCGTCTGGGCTTATGAACGCTCTTGTCAGCAGTATGTCGCCGTCAAGCAAAACCGTGTGCCGCCAGACATCTTTCGTCTACGTTATCGGCAGGCCTTGACCGAAGTTGTTGCGGCCATTGTTCGTAGTGATGAAGCAGCCACTGACACAACGGTGCGTGCCAGAACACCCGCGACTGTGACAGACGCTGATAGGGATCATTTCATCGAATTGGCCATGGCAGAATTCAAAACGCTACATCCTGGGAACGCCGTTCGCTTTGGTATTAGACCTTTGGAGTTTTCCGGATGGCAGGAAAAACATGTGATACGACGCTGTTGAATGTATGGAGCTGGTGAAATTGAGCGCACTGGCAACAGGTCAACACTCTGATATTACTTGCATTGCAGCCAGCTAAAATAAAAACGCGACCGTCCCCTTTTAGTCTGTTTTTATCGATCATGTCAGTAAACAAGGGACGCATGCAACCAGTGGCTGTTGCCAATGATCGGCATTAAGTAGCTGATCGTAGCCGGATGGTTTCTGTCCTAAAAACTAACGCGACACTCGCCCGTCATATTTCCCTAGTAAGATCATTCATTTTTTGGAGGATTTTCATTGGAACGCGCGCAAAAAAAACACTGGTGTCTGTCATTGACAATGCTTTCTATAGCTATCTTTATTACTCCGCTGGCTTGTGCCGAATCTGCCGAAATCCTCATTCAAAGAAATGAATTGACCGACAAAGGTGAAAATAATGTTGATTTTTCCGCGAATCTCTCAAAAACATCAAACAAGAGTGATTTGAAGGGTCGGTCAGTCTTTCAGGCACTCGGTGAATATTCATACGGCTTTGCCGATCACTGGGAAGCGGGATTCAAACTTCCAATTTATCGTGTGGACGGAAACTGGTATGGCAGCGGCCTTATTGGTGAACTTAAATACGTCGCTCCACACGACGATCAAGGATTATATTGGGGCGTGGAAATCGAAACCGGATACACATCAACTTTCAATGAAAAACGTCGGTGGGGCCTGGAAATAGTGCCCATCTTTGGTTATCTATCTGACCGTTGGCATGTGACCGCGAATCCTGGCCTGTCTATTACGTCAGCTGGAGATGATCGTGGCACAGTCATCTTTGAACCCAGTGGAAAAATTTCCCACCAGTTCGCGCAGAAAAGGTCTATTGGATTGGAATATTTTATCGAGGCGGGATCGCTGAAATCACTACTGCCAAGGAAAGAGCGCAATGAAGTTGCCTACTTGGTTCTGGACACGAAGGTGGGGAAGAGTACGATCAACATTGGATTGGGGCGCGGAATGACCGATGTGTCACCACGATGGGTAGCCAAACTTATTGTCGATCTCGAATTTGATTAAACGGTTTGGATAGGCTCTTAGTCGTTTGCATTTGCCGTCTCCTCACAATCTGAATTGGCTTTTGAAATTAGCTCATACGGCAGCTCGATCCTAAACAACGGACTTTGACAGTATCTCGTCTGATGGCGTTGAAACGCCTGCTTATCACCTTCACATCCGCCCTAACTAAAGGAAAGACAAATGTTGACAACTATAAAAGCTATTACAGCGCCGATATACGCTGCAAGTCTAGGCTTACTGGCCATGATGAGTGCTATCAGCGCACCGATATCCGCTGCAGATTTTACTTACAAGGTGGTCGCAACTCAACGATTAGAAGGCGATGTCAAATGGGATTATTTGACTTTTGATGGCGAACGTCATCGCTTGTTCCTGACACGTGGCGATCATGTTGATGTGTTCGATCTGGCGACAAAATCGGTAGTTGGTACGATTTTACATACCAATGGCGTGCATGGCGTTGCTTTGGCGCCAAAGCTAGATCGCGGCTTTACCAGTAATGGCAAAGACAATACGGTGACGGTATTTGAGCTGTCTTCTTTGAAAGTGCTGGGCACTGTCGCCAGTGATAAAAAACCGGATGCGATTATTTACGATGCCGCGAGCGGTCATGTTTTTGTGGCTAACGGTGATGGAAAAAATTTGACGGTGTTTGATGCAAAATCTTTAAAAGTGATCAGCACGCTTGACGTTGGCGGCAAGCCAGAATTTATGACGGTCGATAACAAGGGTAAGTTATTCGTGAATGTCGAAGACACCAACCAAATGCTGGTAATTGATACCAAGTTAATTAAAATTAAACAGAAAATTGAATTGGCTTCAGTCTGTGATGAACCTACTGGGATTGATATTGATCTTGCGTCCAACACTTTATTTGCAGGCTGTCATAATCAAAAAATGGCCATCGTTGATGCTAAAACAGGAAAAATAATTGGCTCGCCCGACATCGGAAAAGGCAGTGACGCAACGGTTTATGATGCCGAGAGAAAGCTCGCTTTTAGTTCAAATGGTGACGGCACACTGACCGTGATCGGTAAAAATGCACACAATGTTTTTGAACCTAAACAAAATGTGAAAACCATGGTGACTGCACGAACCATGGCACTTGATCCCGTGACGCATACTATTTATTTGGTCGCTGCTGAGATGGAAGCCGCTGACTCTGCCGCAGATAAGGACACGACCCAGAGAGCAAAATTAAAGCAAGGCTCATTTACGCTCATTACTGTTTCTTCAAATTAAACATAAGCCGCCAGACCTATTGAATAAGGTGGGTATGTCTATGTAGCGACATGCAATTACTGACGAGTTCTTTCTATCGCCGCCACCTTTTTACTTTATTAGCCCTCGTTTAAACATGCCTTTTATTTTTCACCGCCCTAAAGACACACCTCAATTATTAAAAACCGTCAATCCTGTGGACATATCTGTCACCAGCATCACTATTGCGGCTTTTTTATTTTTTGCCACACCAGCCTGGTCGCTATCTGCCACATCGGCTAACGATGTGAACTCAGAAAAGCAGGATGAACCTGCCAAGGTGACGATCAAGGCCAAGATACAAGCGACACAAACTTTAATTGATCGCAAGGTATATAACGTCGCCAGTAATCTTCAAGCGGCCACAGGTAATGCGGCAGATATTTTAAATACACTGCCTTCAGTTGATGTGGATGCCGACGGCAATGTCAGCTTACGTGGTACAGGCAAAGTGATGATCTTGATCGATGGCCGCCCTTCGGCACAATTAAGTGGCAGCAAGGGCGGCGACGGATTATTGCAGTTTGCTGCGAATAATATCGAAAAGATAGAGGTGATGACGAATGCCCCAGCCGAGTATCGTGCCGAAGGAACCGGCGGTGTCATTAATATCATCACCAAGAAAGGGCGCAGTATTGGTTCTTCTGGCTCGGTCTCGCTGAACAAAGGCAATGTCGGACGATATGTATTTGGCACCAACGGTGCATTCAACACAGAACAGCTCAATCTCTCGGGTGGCCTTGGTATCAGACGAGATGTACGTGAACGAATGGTGACAACAAGTTTGGATGCGATGGATGTAAATGCAGAGCAGACCATGAGCCAAGATCAGCGCCATGAAACTGCGTTTCGTCTGATTCCCTCTTTGAATGGCGCGCTCAGCTATCAATTAAATGAGAGCCAATCCTTCGGCGCCGATATTAATGTTAGACAACGTAGTGGTGATCGTTACTTTGATCAACAAAGCCGACGTTTTCTGGACGAAAGCTTGATCAGCAATACAAACACGCATAGTGACGGATATGAGTGGAGTCTGAGTGGTGAGCAAAGACTACGCTTTAAACAAAATCTGGCAAGTGTCGAAGAAAATATTGAACTATCGCTACACCGTAGCACTGACAAAGAGCGTGAGCGTTATGCTTATCTGCGTACCACTACCGTGCCAACAACTGGCCAAAGTCGTGATCATTTGTTTTCAAATCATGACTTAAGAACGAATGAATTTAGTGTGGATTATCGTAAGGTTCTAGCCAACGATAGGCGCATCAAACTTGGCTATCAATTCAAATATGATCACAATGAATTTGAGAACGCTGGCGATAATGTCGATCCTTTAAGCGGTCAATCATTAGCGAATGTAGATTTAACCAATCAATTTCGATTTCAGCAGACGATTCAAGCTTTCTATGGATCATACGAACAAATGTTGGGAAAGTGGGCATCGATAACGGGTATTCGGTCCGAGCACACAGCAAGCAAGGGTAATCAACTGACGACAAATATATTGAATCAACAAAGTTATATGGGTTTCTGTCCAAGCCAGCACTTTGAACGTGCACTGAACAGCGATGCGACCCTCTCAGTTGGTTATAGCCGTCGGTTGTCACGACCTGACCCGGAAGATTTGAATCCATTTATCAATCATCAAGACGTTCATAATTTGCGAGCAGGCAATCCAAATTTATTGCCACAAGATATGCAATCTTTCGATGTCGGTTATCGCGTCGAGACCAAGCAACAAAGCTATGGTTTAACTGGATATCTGCGCCAGAGTCGGAACAATGTGACGGATGTAATTGTTCTGGTAAGTCCTGATGTTTTACTCGCCACTAAAACAAATCTACCAAAAAGTAATGCTGGCGGTGCTGAATTCAATCTAAGCGACACGATAAGTTCGACGATTGCATATCGACTCAGTGGCAATTTGTTTTATAGCCAAATTGATGCAATAGCGCTGGGAGCGCAGAGTGTCAAATCAACGTCTGGCTTAAATCTGAAAGCAAGTGTCGACTATCGTCCAACACGATTCGATAATGCACAAATCTCGATCAGCAGAACAGATAAGCGGTTGACGCCGCAAGGATTTATCAAGCCGATTAATCTCGTCAATTTTGGCTATAAAAAACAAATAGACCAAGATCTGTCTTTTGTATTTACGGTGTCAGATATTTTTAACGGACAAAAATTTCAGCGCAACCTAAGTACATCTGATTTGACGCAGACTTATCAACGATATCAATTTGGACGCATCATTTATATAGGCCTTGGCTACGCGTTTGGTACCGCGAAAAAAAGTAAAAATGCTGGATTTGATTACGACCAGTGAGTCATCAATACAATTGTGTTTATGGCTGCTTGTATGCCTCGACACTGGAGGTTCCAAGCGCAGAATATTGTACAGACCACTCGTTTTGTTGCGGTCACATTTGATTTTTATGACAGGAACTATCCGATCGCGAAACGGCCAATATGTTTACAATCGCATATCGCTGTGAGACCAGTATAAAGCCAATCAAAACTGCTGACGAAAGCATCCGGATAGAAAATCAAGCTTATCAAACAGAGTATTGCGCAATCCGGCGTCGATCAAAAGCCGCAAATCTTCTATTCGGATGGCGTCAAAAGACAGCAAGCGAAAGTCCTTCCATTTCTGGTCATCGTCCGCCTTGCAGCCGCCACGCGGTCGGTATGCAACTTGTCCACATTTGAGGCCAAATAGGCTAGAGAGCCGTATGAACATGGCGTGCCAGGCATTTGACTTTCTCAATACCAACAACGAAGCTCCCACCACAAGCATAAATTTGTATAGACGCTACTTAACAAATCGTGCTTGAATCTAGCGCCGCTGACAACCTCATCCGTTCTTAAGTAAAATTGTTCATACAATGGTTACACCAAGCCTAGGCTTACAAAGTAAAAAGAGTTAAAAGGAAAACACATGCGCATTAAATATCTCTGTCTCACACTCGCACTATCACTTGGTGTTACCTTACCTGCGGTTGCTGCGGATGCCATGCCGGCATCAGCCAAGGCGACCAAGCTCAGTACAGTCGAAGGCGTTACTGAATATAGCCTGCCAAATGGCATGCATGTATTGCTGGCACCAGACGCTTCTAAACCGACCACCACCGTCAACATCACTTATCTGGTGGGTAGCCGCCATGAGAGTTATGGCGAAACCGGCATGGCGCATTTGCTTGAGCACATGACCTTTAAAGGCACGGCGACGCAGGGCAATATCATGCAAGAGCTGGGGCGTCGTGGCATGGATTTCAATGGCACCACGTTCATGGACCGCACCAATTATTACGAAACCTTTCCTTCGTCCGATGCCAGTCTCGCTTGGGCATTGGCAATGGAAGCGGACCGGATGGTAAATAGCACCATCCTTAAAGCCGAACTCGATAAAGAGTTTTCAGTCGTGCGTAACGAGATGGAAATCGGCGAGAACGATCCGCATCAGGTGCTGTGGAAGCAACTTACCGCCGTCACGTATGATTGGCACAATTACGGCCACAACACGATAGGTGCACGCAGTGATGTCGAGAATGTCAGGATCGAGAACCTGCAAGCCTTTTATCGAAAATACTACCAGCCAGACAATGCGGTACTGGTGGTGACCGGCAAGTTTGATCCGACTAACACCCTGGCGATGATTGAACATCATTTTGGCGGCATCGCCAAACCGACACGCGTGATACCGGCAACTTACACCACAGACGAACAACGTGACGGCGCGCGCGAACTGAGCATCAAGCGTATCGCAGATATCCAGCTAGCCGCCGTTCTATACCCGATTGCTGCGGGCGCACATGCTGATTCTGCGGCAGTTGCCGCGTTAGGCCACATTCTGGCCAGCAGCCCAAGTGGACGCTTGCACAAGATCATGGTCGAGGGTAAGAAAGCCACCAGCGTCTCTAACTGGGTACTTGATCTTGCCGAGCCTGGCTACATTATCTTCTGGGCAGAACTCTCCAAGAGCCAATCGCTGCCGGAAGTACGCAAACTCATGTTAAAGAATATCGAAGACATGAAGAGCAAACCAATCACGCAAGCCGAACTGGCTCGCGCCAAATCGAATCTGTTGAACGACATCGACAAGACGATCAATAGCGCCCAGGAACTCGGTCTGCAATTGTCGGAATCGATAGCCAAAGGCGACTGGCGCCTGTTTTTTCTCAACCGTGATCGCATCGAGGCCCTGACGCTGACCCAGGTACAACGCGTCGCAGAAAACTACTTTAAGGAAAGCAACCGTAGCTTCGGCCAATTCATCCCGGTCAAGACGGTTGATCGCGCCACCATGCCAGCCACGCCGGATGTCGGCAAACTACTCGCCGGCTACCAAGGCCGTGCTGTGGTAGCGGAAGGGGAAGCCTTTGATGTCAGTCCCGCCAATATTGAACAACGCACCCAGCGCTTGAGCTTGGCCAACGGCATGCGGTTGGCGCTGACGCCAAAGACAACTCGCGCCAATGCCGTTGCGGGCCATATCGTACTGGAGTTTGGCGACGCGCAAAGTCTGTTCGGTCACAGTGCCCATGCCGAT
>JACMRF010000031.1 GCA_014376575.1 Undibacterium sp. | reverse complement strand
GCTATTCTTGCGGCCAAATCTTGCGCTGATATCAGTGTCGTGTACATCGCTGCTCCCTTTGCGTTTCAATACATAATCGAGGTAACCGAGGTAACCGAGGTAACCGAGGTAACCGAGGTAACCGAGGTAACCGAGGTAACCGAGGTAATCTCAATCAAACATGGCTCAACATAATAAAATACCTGATACCCCTTGGCTGAGCAAGCATGGGACAAAACACATCAGCTACCTTCATCATTCACTATTCAGAACCAATTGGATCGGCAGTAACCCTCAGCTGATTGTTTCTGGCATTGTAAAAAGTAGCGATCAGCCCACTGCTTAATATGACCCCGATGCCTAACCAACTCAGCCAGTGCAAGGTGTCATGCCAGATCAATACATCCCAAATACTTGAGAATACGATACCGACATATTGCAGATTTGCCGTCACTAGTGTGTTACCAAGGCGATAGGCGCGCGTCATAGCAACTTGCGCACTGGCCGCCGTCAAGCCCACCACTAACAACAGCAGCATGCCCTCTACATGATGCGGATGCCAACTCGGCGACGCCTGTGTCGTTAATACTCCGGACATGGTCGTTCCCAATAAACCAGCGACCGCGCAGACCGTTGAGAAATAAAACACAACGCGGTATTCCGGTTCGCCCAGCAAGCCCATTTTTCTTACCTGCATATAAGCCAAAGCGGCCAACATGCCAGAAATCAGCGCGAGGACACCGCCAACGATTTGATCCGCATGGATCGATGGGCGCAACAAAAGGACAACGCCAACGAAACCAAGAAATATCGCCAATAGCATGATGGGCGAAAGACTTTTTTTATTGTGCCACCACGCGCTCACAAACAGAATAACGGCAATCCAGATAGGCGACATGTAGTTCAACGTAACAGCCATTGCCAGCGGCAAACTGGCTATTGAATAAAACCATAACCATAATGCAGTAACACCAACCACGCCGCGCCAGAGATGGTCTCTGGCCATACCCGTACGCAAAGTGCCGCCCTGCCATTTAACAATGGAAAATATCACCAGCATGCCGATGAATCCGCGATAGGCCACAATTTCGGCCGTGCTGTAGTAGGCCGATGCCAGCTTGACACAGACGCCCATGATAGAAAATAAGAAGCTGGCAACCAGCATCCAAAGGGATTGCATATTTACATCCAAAAAAATAAGGGGAAGCTTCGCTTCCCCCTTATTACCTACAAATTTAAAACGAGATATTACGTCGATACCATTCATGAAAATGCTGCATGCCATCTTCCATCGGTGATTGATATGGGCCAACCTCGTTAACCCCACGGTCCATCAATATTCTGCGTCCGGCATCCATACGGAACCCGATCTCGTCGTCTTCGATACAGGTTTCCATATAAGCAGCACGTTCAGCCGCAATAAATTCGCGCTCGAAAAGAACAATTTCTTCCGGGTAGTAAAACTCAACAACATTTTTTGTCTTGCCAGTATTGGTGGGCCATAAGGTCGATACCACCAGCACATGTGGATACCATTCAACCATGATGTTTGGATACAAGGTCAGCCAGATCGCGCCGTATTTCGGCGCGTCACCCTGGCGAAACTTCAATACCTGTTCTTGCCACAGCCGGTATTTATCCGAGCCAGATTTAAGCAGCCCATTGTTAACACCTACCGTTTGCACGCTGTAATCGTCGCCAAACTCCCAACGCAGATCGTCGCAGGTGACAAAGTTACCTAGACCGGGATGGAAAGGTTCTACGTGATAATCTTCCAGATAGACTTCAATGAACGTCTTCCAGTTGTAGTCACAATCATTCACTTCAACATGATCGAGCATATAGCCGGAAAAATCGAGATCCCGCGTCACGCTAAGCTGGCCCATTTTTTCCATGACGTTGTAACCATTTTGCTCAAACAGCAAGCCATTCCAGTTTTGCAAAGGTGTTTGAGAAAGATTCAGGCATGGTGTATCAGCAAAATGCGGTGCGCCTATCAGCACACCTTTTAAATCATAGGTCCAGCGATGTAACGGGCAAACGATATTTTTGGCATTGCCGCGCCCGGTGGTACCAGGACCGCCCAGCATGAGTGCCTGCCGATGCCGGCAAACATTGGACATCAGCTCTATGCCTTGCGCATTGCGCACCAGCATGCGCCCTCCGTTTTCGGAAGGAAGCGTCGCAAAGTCACCCACATTAGGCACCATCAACTCATGCCCGACATAACGCGGACCGGATTGAAAAAGCGCTTTGATCTCGCGTTGCAATAGCGTTTGATCAAAATATACGTAAACCGGAAGTTGCGCGTCAGAACGCGCGAGTGTAGACAAAGAAGCCAGATCGGACATCCCCACCCCCCAAATTAATTTGCACCAACCTAAGAGAGAAAGAATCCACAAATACCTGTTTTCGACCGGAATACTTATGTGGACGAAAATTCAAAACGTAAAACGAATGAAGAGAGGAAATTTTGGACAAGACCTCGAATTATACCCGAATCATGCAAAATGAGAACCTGAACCAAAATGAACTTGCCTATGTTTTAACACCTGCAGAATTCTGTCCTTGTTGCGACAAACAGACGATATCGCCCTTTGGTGGCTCCAATCGCTAACTTTAGTGATTTTCATCTAATTTCTCGCTTTTTCGCTCACGCTTCGACTCACTTGAGCTTGTCTAGCCTTACCAACCCGGCTTTAAGCGCGGTAGCGCCACGATAATCAGCTCAGTACGGCCTTGAAAATTGTGTTTTTTACAAACGATTTATGCTGCATAGCACCTTGCTAATACATGTTGAAGAAACTAGCCTGAATCGAACTTCTGGAAAGAGACTTAAGGAAGTTTGCTTCAACATTTATGCCCGCTTGGATTCATTAAAAAAACAAAACAAGGAAGAGACAAAATGAACAAAACGAAGAAAGCAGTATGGAAAGGTTTGGCCGCAATTTTAATCTCCATGATGGCGTTACCCGCATCGTCATGGGCAACCGGTTATACGCAAACAAAGTACCCCATTGTTCTTGCGCACGGTCTATTTGGCTTCGACAATATCGGCCCGGTGGAATATTGGTATGGAATTCCCAATGCATTGCGCGCCGATGGCGCCAAAGTCTATGTGACACAAGTATCTGCCGCCAACAGCACCGAAGTACGCGGCGAGCAATTGCTCACGCAAGTGAAGCAAATACTTGCCGTTACCGGTGCAGCCAAAGTCAATCTGATTGGCCACAGCCATGGCGGGCCAACTGCACGTTACGTGGCCTCAGTGCGACCTGATTTAGTCGCATCAATGACATCTGTCGGTGGCGTTAATCGTGGCTCAAAAGTCGCTGATGTCTTGCTCGGCATTGCGCCAGCAGGATCTTTGTCCAATGCGGTTATTGTGACGATTACCAACGGCCTAGCAACCATCATCAATTTTCTCTCGGGTGGTTCCGGCTTGACACAAGACGCCCTGGCAGCAGCTAAGTCACTGAGCACAGCGGGCTCATTGAAATTCAATACTTTACATGGCGAAGGCATTCCGACCAGCGCTTGTGGCGAAGGCGCATATCAAGTGAATGGCGTATCTTATTTTTCATGGAGCGGCGCCAAGCCGTACACCAATCTGCTCGACATCATTGATCCAGCGTTGGCACTGACTTCATTGGCATTTGGATCGGAAAAAAATGACGGTTTGGTCGCCAGCTGCTCTAGCCATCTTGGCAAAGTCATCCGTGATGATTATGCGATGAATCATCTCGATGAAGTGAATCAAACAATAGGTCTGGTCAACATCTTTGAGACCAATCCCGTCACCATCTATCGACAGCATGCCAACCGACTCAAAAATATCGGCTTGTAATCAAGGTGCGATGAAATAGAAATTGAACTAATCCAAGGGCGGGATGAATGCACATTACAACAAAAAAGAAGATGTTATTTGTTGCAGCGACGATGTCTGTCGCTGTTTTTTTTGCTGTCATTTTTTCGCAAAACGAGGACCAAAAAATAGCGCGCGCACAACCCAAGGAAACTGATCCTTTTGCCTTTGTAAAATCAATGGAAGGTACCACCAGCGACGGTAATATTGTTCAAAATACGAACGGAGAATTACTGGTCGATATGCAATTACGCTTGATGTTTGATTACTACCTCGCCGCTATAGGAGAGAAATCGCTGCATGACATCGTGCTTGAAATAGGAAAAGAACTGGACAAAAAACTCAACCCAAAAGCCGCGCGCGAAGCAAAAAATTTATTATCCCGCTATATCCGCTATAAAGAAGCCTTGGCAGAGATAGAAAAAACATCCGCTGAAGTGCTCGGCAACGCCACATCGGCGATCCGTCAACGTCAGCTCACGATGCAGGAAACGAGGAAAAATTTTTTCAATACTAAAGAAAGCAATGCCCTGTTTGGCTTTGATGACGCCTACGACATGGATGCGGTCAGCCGCTTGGAAATTAGCCAAAATACGGCCCTGACTGAAATTCAGAAGCGCGAAAAAATCAAAGCTCTTGATATAGCCATGTCACCCGCCTTGCGCGAAGCTAAGGAAGCGCCTTATCAGGTAGTGCGGCTCGAAGAATATGCCAAAGAATTGCGCGCTCACGGTGCCAGTGAAGACGAGGTGTATCGCATGCGTGCGGCAGCAACCACGCCCGAAGCAGCGGCCAGACTGGCGGAGGTTGATCGAGAAGAATCACAATGGAAAATGCGTATGGCCGGATATCTCAATGAGAAAAATCAGCTCAATCATCTGGCAGGAACAAAAGAAGAAGATAAGCCAATGGCCTTGCAACAGATACGGGATCAGCGATTTACCAAAGAAGAACAAAAACGTTTGCCTGCCTATGAGTAGAGCAGACTAGACCAGAATAGAGCGGGTTTTTTAAAGTGGGGAATCAAAGGATAGGCATGGATTCATGCCTGGACGCCGATCATGTCGGCAATCAGGATGCCGTTTCAGCGACAGCCTGATTATTATTTTCGTCAAGCGCAGCCATCAAGGCACGGTCAACGAGCTTATCCAGTACCAGTATTTGCGCTTTATGTTCACGGAAATTTCTCTCCAGCTCTTCAGTTGAGACGGAGAACGATTTTTCTTTTTGACTGGAAGTGAATATATACAGACTACGCATAGGGCTGACCCACGCCAGCCTCACGTTATGTGTGCTGCCATCATTTTTAGTGAATTGTAGCCAGACACCCCTTTCGAGGTTGGCAACAATATCGACATAATTATCCGCTTCAACTTCAGTTGCGATACCTTCTTCGGCCAAGGCGCGCTTTTCCAAACGACGCTCAGCAGCTTTTTGCGCTACTTCAATCGCCATTTCCAGTTGACGCTCAGGCGTCAGATCAAGCGGAGCACGGACAATAGAGGCATGGCATTCCGCAAGGTCAGCAAAAAACTGCATACGGTCAGCATCTTCCCACTTGATCAGGCTTAACCATTTATTGAGCCTGGAGAGAACGGCAGGCAAGCGATTTACCATTTCCTGACGTTGTTCCAGAGTGATTTTTGGCTTTACGCTCCAGATCAAATCGTCCATCGTTTTGATGGCATCGACGACAGCATGTGGTTTGTCGTCTTTTACGCTGTACGCAAGTGTCAATACCTTGATCCAGCGATTTTCCAGGAAGGTTTCAACAAAAGCGGCAACCTCACCAGTACCCACACGCAATGCCACTTCATTGGTCGCACAAATATTTGCCTGTTTGAACTTTTCTCTTTGCAATGCGCGATTGATCGGCTCTTGTATCTCTGCCGCTCTCGTCGCTTCTTCTTTTTCCATGAAGGTTTCCAACTCGGAAACAACTTCATTAAATAAGTCAATTTTTTGATCAAACTCTTGCTGCACGCGACTAACATTGCGCTGCATAGCCTGGAACAACGGATCTTCTGTGCCTTTTTGCTGATCCCAAGACGCACTGTGTTTGGACAATAAATCAATCAAGCGACGCGCCGGATGCTGATCTTGAAAGAAAAATTCTTTATCCATCAAGGCGGCTTTTAACACCGGCACTTGTAATAATCCAATTAATTCCTTAATTTTCGGCGGAATATCTTGATTGTGAAATACGGTGTCAAATACTTTAGACAGCAATTCAACCGTATTTTTTTCTACTCCACCATTGGGCAGTTCGGGCATTTGATCGCGCATTTGCGACAAACGCATTGCCTCATGCGCACCGGATGCCAATTGATGTATTGCCATACTTTTTTGCAGATCAGCCAAATAATGAAATAATTTGGTATCAACGGCGTTGTAAGGTACGTGCGCTGATTGCGCTCCGCCAGTCGTTGCGTAATGTTCAGTGCCTGACATCCCGCCTGAATTTGGATGCGCCGAATAATGTGCGTTATGACCATGCTCACTATCAGCTTGAGAATGCTGGCTCTGTGAATCTCGCTGAGAAAAATATTTTCTTAATTTTTCGGCTACTTCACCGTTAGACAATTCAGGTTTTTTCTCTACCTCAGCAGTACTGCTAGTACGTTTTATTCGATATGACTCTTGCAATTCCGGCAAAATTCCTCTTGCAACCAATCCCTCATTGAGCGCCCGTAAAATAGGCGTTAGCTCAAATAATATATCTGCGCGCAAGAGGGGTAATATCAAGTGATGGGTTGCCACATCGGGACTAAATTCGCACCAAGCGGCTTGCATCGTGTTCAAAAATACTTCTGGACGGAAAGGGTTCTGCGCACTGCTCAGGCTGTCGCGCTCCAAGATACTGCCAAGACGCATATTGAGTGCAGCGAGCTCTTCTGCATTGGTGAGTTCCAGGGCGCGACTGACGCGCCCTAGCGCCAGTTTTCTATCCATTTCTTCGTAGGACACCAAAGTCATTGCTATATCTAGCTCTGATGTTACTACCGCTTCTTTTGAGCGCAGAGCTTGCACTTCCTTGCGAAAGCTCGCCTCTATCGAACCAGAAGTTAAATAGTAAAATGCATAAGCATTATTTTTGAGCAACTGCGCAGCATTAAAACTCAAATTTGCTTCTCGCGCATCGCTTGACTGTTCGGAAGCTGCGTACAGAGCATTGGCTAAACGCGCCGAAAATGCATCGACTTGCGCCACACTTAAATGTGTCACCTGCTGAATAAGCGCATGCCAGACATCACCACGCGAGGCAGGCGGTGGGGAATGGGGACGGCGCGAATGATCGGTTAGGGTCGATGGCATGGTGGCACTAAATGCGCAATTTACAACTGTTAGAGAACGTCAAAAAACTAGACGGTTTCCAGAACTCAATACTTTAATACCTTTATGTTGCACGTCTAAAGCGAAGAAGTGTAAGTAAATGTAAGGTGCTCGTTCTCTGCCATCAGCCTGGACAAAACCTGTTAATTTCATTCTTCCCAATATAGTCGATTAATTTCCACATGGAAATGTTTGAAACGCAATTTTCACCTATTTTTAACGCATTTTTTTTAATCATATCGCGTCTTTTGATAAAAAAAGCAATTGAATGATATCTCCACACGTTTCAAGGGCTTTGCACTAAAATGCTTGGCTAAATTGGTTTTTCTCTTGCAATCTACCTTGCATCCTATTTTATGTCAAAAAAATTGCCTACGAGCACACAACCTGCTTCATTTGAGGCAGCCATGACCGAACTATCTGCGCTTGTCTCGCAAATGGAAGCTGGCGAATTAGCCTTGGAGGCCTCGGTGAGTGCCTATCAACGCGGCGCAGAGCTCATCAAATACTGCGCAGGACAATTGGATACGGTAGAGCAGCAGGTGAAGGTACTCGATGCCGGCTTACTCAAACCCTACACTGGCGACGACAAGGATGAGGTAAGCGCATGAGCAGTCAGTTTTACGACTGGATGAAAGTAATGTTGGCTGAATTTGAAATCAGTCTGGCCAAGTTACTCCCTGTCGTGACCACAACACCGACGCACCTGCATGAAGCAATGCATTATGCGACGCTCGATGGCGGGAAGCGGGTTCGCCCTTTATTGGTGTTTGCGGCCGGCCGCTTATTTGATGCACCTATCGAATTATTAAGCAGAGCGGCTGCATCACTTGAAATGATCCACGCTTACTCGCTGGTTCATGACGATATGCCCTGTATGGACGATGATGCCTTGCGACGCGGTAAGCAGACGGTGCATATTAAATATGACGAGGCGACTGCCTTGCTGGTCGGGGATGCTTTGCAGGCGCAGGCTTTTTTAATTTTAAGCGAAGGTGAAGCCAGTGCAGAGCGCAAATTGCCGATGTTGCAGTTGATGGCAAAGGCTGCCGGCTCGACAGGAATGTGCGGCGGGCAGGCGATTGATTTGGCCAGTGTCGGACAAACCTTAAACTTGGCGCAGCTGGAGCAAATGCATCGATTAAAAACTGGCGCGCTATTGAGCGCATCGGTCTTGTTGGGCGCCATGAGCGGCAAAACGTTAAGCCCCAAAGAAGTAATCGCTCTCAATCTCTATGCGGACGCCATCGGGCTAGCGTTTCAAGTGGTTGACGATGTGCTCGATGCCACTGCCGACTCTGCCACCCTCGGAAAAACGGCGGGCAAGGACGCCGCAGACAATAAACCCACTTATGTGTCATTGTTAGGGCTGGAAGCGTCAACGACGTTAGCAGAAAAATTACGCAATGATGCGCATGAAGCATTGTTGCCGTTTGGTGAAAAAGCGCAGTATCTGCATGATTTGGCAGACCTGATCGTGCAGCGGAAAGCGTAATATGAATTTACATAATTTACTAAGCAACTTAAGTAGCATTAACAGCCCTGCTGATCTGCGCAAGCTATCGCGTGCCCAGCTGGTGCCGCTGGCGGACGAATTGCGTCAGTTCGTCATCGATTCAGTCTCCAAGACTGGTGGACATTTATCGTCCAATTTAGGCACGATAGAGCTCACGATTGCCCTACATTATGTGTTTAATACTCCGGAAGACCGGTTGGTCTGGGATGTCGGTCATCAAACCTATCCGCACAAAATTCTGACAGGCCGGCGCGATCAGATGCATAGCTTGCGCCAGCTTGATGGGATTTCTGGCTTTCCGCGTCGTACAGAAAGTGAATACGATACTTTTGGCGTCGGTCATTCATCAACCTCCATTTCTGCGGCGCTTGGCATGGCATTGGCTGCCAAGACCAAAGGTGAAAACCGGCATGCGGTTGCCATCATCGGCGATGGCTCCATGACGGCGGGGTTGGTGTTTGAAGCGATGAACAACGCCGGCGTGCACGACGATATCAACATGCTCGTGGTCTTGAACGACAATGACATGTCGATCTCGCCGCCGGTCGGCATGCTCAACCGCCATCTGGCACGTCTGATGTCGGGCAAGTTCTACGCAGCAGCGCGCAATGTTGGCAAATCGGTGTTGCCTGGGCCGGTAATGGAGCTAGCCAAACGCTTTGAAGAACACGCCAAAGGCATGATTGTTCCTGCCACTATGTTTGAAGAATTTGGCTTTAATTACATCGGCCCGATTGATGGCCATGATCTTGATTCTTTGATCCCAACGTTGCAAAACATCAAGAATCTCAAAGGCCCGCAGTTTCTGCATGTGGTCACCAAAAAAGGACAAGGTTACAAGTTAGCCGAAGCCGACCCTATCCTCTATCACGGCCCCGGTAAGTTCAATCCGGCCGAGGGCATCAAGCCGTCCGCTACGCCAGCCAAGCAAACCTACACGCAAGTATTTGGCCAATGGTTATGCGATATGGCAGCCCAGGATGAGCGCCTGATTGGCATCACGCCTGCCATGCGCGAAGGCTCGGGCATGGTCGAGTTTGAACAAAAATTTCCACAACGTTATTATGATGTCGGCATTGCCGAACAGCACTCCGTCACCTTTGCGGCCGGTATGGCATGCGAGGGATTGAAACCGGTTGTGGCCATTTATTCGACTTTTCTACAGCGCGCCTACGATCAACTGATCCATGACGTTGCCCTACAAAATCTGGATGTCACGTTTGCGCTCGATCGCGCCGGCCTAGTCGGTGCCGACGGCGCGACGCACGCTGGCAATTATGATATTGCCTACCTGCGCTGCATACCCAATATGATCGTGATGGCCGCCTCGGACGAAAACGAATGTCGGCAAATGCTGACCACCGGCTATCACTATCCCGGCCCGGCCGCCATCCGTTATCCGCGCGGCGCCGGCATTGGTGCGGTGATCAACAAGGAACTGAGCAGTCTGCCTATAGGCAAAGGCGAAATCAAACGCCAGGGCGCCAAGATAGCGATACTTGCGTTCGGCTCCATGGTGCATCCTGCATTGAAAGCGGCTGAAAAACTCGATGCCACCTTAGCCAATATGCGCTTCATCAAACCGTTAGATATCGATCTTATTAAAGAACTCGCGGCGTCGCATGAGGTACTGGTCACTGTGGAAGAAGCTTGCATGATGGGTGGCGCAGGATCAGCCGTGGCCGAAGCGCTAGCGCACGCCGGTATCGCGCAACCCTTACTCATACTGGGATTACCTGATCAGTTTATCGACCATGGCGACCCAACACTGTTACTGGCAAGCTGCGGCCTGGATGCAGCAGGAATTGAGGCATCGATACGTGAGCGTTTTATGATGAATAGGCCAAAACTGGCGGTCAATCATTAAGCCGCCTAGGAACACATAACAATATTCCATCACGACAATACTGGTGCATGTGATCAACTTGATTGATCGGACTTAGTGGCATACCAATATGCCACTGCCAATAAGCATAAACGTAAGCGCAAGCGACTGAAACGATATGAAATCATTCACGCAAACAAGAACTGAGTGGCTGGAAAAATTTACTTCGTTCCCAAAGCTTAGCGCTTGCATGCTGCTTGCCTCTTTGTGTGCATGGAGTAGCGCAGAAACGGCTGTCCCACTGCCACCAAATCCTCAGCGCCTACGCATACAAGATCTGGAGAAAACCCACGATCCGATCGCCGCTTATGTCGTTGAAATACTTGCACTCGCCATCAAAAAAAGTGGCGAAGCCTATGTCATCGAAAAACTAAGCAGCCCACTGGTTCCGCAAGCACGGCAGATCGTTGATCTGTCAAACAACCGCGGCGATCTCGATGTCATCTGGACCATGACCAGTGATGAACGTGAGGCGCAAATTTTGCCGATTCGCATTCCTATTGATAAAGGTTTTTTTGGCTGGCGCATCGCTTTTGTGAATGCAGATCAAGCCCATTTACTGCAAGCAATCAAGACCAAGGCCGACCTGGCCAAATTCAAGGCAGGCCAAGGTTATCTCTGGCCAGACACGGATATTTTAAGAAGCAATGGGTTGCCGGTGGTGACCGGCAGTGACGAGAGTTTGCCGAGCATGCTCAAGGCAAAAAGGTTTGATTACTTTCCGCGCCCTGTCATTGCAATATGGACTGAGCAAAAAAACCATCCTGAGTTGAATCTGGCGATCGACACCACCTTCGTGCTGCATTACCCCACCGCCTTCTATTTTTTTGTTGCACCGAATCAAAAAAAACTGGCGCAAGATTTAACCAAGGGGCTGGAACGCGCCATCGAGGATGGCAGTTTTGATGCCGTATTTAATAAATATTTTCAGACTTTTATCAAACAGGCGGATATCAAGAATCGTCTTATTTTTGACCTGAACAATCCACTGATCAAAGCCGGCTCCTTGCCGCTCAACCGCGCGAAACTGTGGTTCCGGCCTTAAGCAAAGGCATCGTCATATTCAACGGACGCTTGGTGGCATTTCAGCAACGCCAACCCTCAGAACCACTATACCCCACCCCAGTATTTTTCAATAACGTACACCGATATTGCGCGATTGGCACATTTTATTAAAAAATAAGGGGAGTATATTAGCTTCATAGAACTCAAGCGATCAACGCTCGCGCTCTTTTTCCCACAAGACCTCGCTACCACCCGCATAACGATTGAGTACGCGCGAGAGGACAAATAACAGGTCGGACAAGCGATTCATGTACTGGCGCGGCGCGTCATTAATAGCCTCGCTCTTGCCTACGCTGACGATTACTCTTTCAGCACGACGACAAACAGTACGGCAGACATTGGCAATCGCTGCAGCGCGCGAGCCGCCTGGCAAAATAAAATCCTTCAGCGGCGGCAGATCGGCGTTGTAATGCGCCAGCAAGGCATCCAGGCGCTCCACTTGCGCCTCAGTAATCATCGTATAACCTGGGATGCAAAGCTCGCCGCCCATGTCAAACAGATCGTGCTGTATCGAGATCAGCTCATGCTTCATTTGCGCGGGGATGTCTTCGCACAACAACGCACCAATTTGCGAGTTAAGTTCATCCACATCGCCCATGGCATGCACACGCAGCGCATCCTTATCGATACGGCTACCGTCACCTAGTCCAGTAGTGCCTTTATCGCCGGTGCGGGTGGCTATTTTTGAGAGTCGATTGCCCATAATTTCTATTTTAAAAAAGGAAGTGGGAAAGCATACGTCAAATTCCAAAGTAACGCATCATAATAGACAAACAAAGCAAAAAATTGACATTCATCATGCACGATACGATTCAAGTCACCCGCAATGACGGCGAGAAATCCTGCAGATGAGCGTACAAGCCTGCGTTTGATCCAGAAAAAGCATTGCCTGAGATCGATTAGAAATGACTATTTTTCCAAAAAATAACACGGACGCATCATGGCAACAAGACTCCCACCAGTACACGCTCTCTCAGCATTTGAAGCCGCCGCGCGGTATAGCTCCTTTGCGGTCGCCGCAGAAGAACTCTGCATCACCCCATCGGCTTTATCGCATCGCATACGCCTGCTCGAAGAGCATCTGTGCGAACGCGTCTTTGTGCGCGAAGGCCGCAGCGTCACGCTGACTGAATTTGGTCGGCGCTATCTGGATGTGGTACGCGTCGCCTTGCGCACGCTCACCGATTTTCCGCTACCGAACAAGGCCGCGCACAATCAGTTGCGCGTTAAGGTGACGCTGCCGCCGACCTTTGCACGCTACATGTTCATGCCGCGTCTGGCCGGCTTTACGCAACAACATCCCGAGATCGAAATCGAAATATTTCTGTTTGTACCGCTCTACGATTTAAGCCTGTCTGAAAGCGATGTAGAGATACGTTTTGGCGCGGGCGAATACCCCAATCTGGTCACCAAAAAACTCTTCGTGGAACCCGCCTTCGCCGTGGCCAGCCCTAGCTATCTGAAGACGATACCGTCCATCAGCAAACCCGCCGATCTGCGCCACGCTACGCTATTACGCTCGGCGCTGGAGCCATGGCAACCGTGGTTTGAAGTCGCCGCGCTCGATTGGCCAGAGCCAACGACCGGCTTACGCGTCGATGATCTGGGCCTGTTGTTAGAAGCGGTCAAACATGGCCACGGTGTTGGCTTAACCCGCCAGCATTTTGCCCAAGAACTCATCGACAGGGGCGACGTAGTGCGCCTGTTCGACACCCAACTGGCCACCCCCCCGCATGCGTATTATCTGGTCCACGAGGCACAAGCAATCATACGGCCTGAAGTGCAGTTATTTATTGACTGGATGCAAAAAACCTACCAGCTTGGCGCTTGATTTCAAGGTAGGCATGGCCTACAGCGCACTGTGCATGCGGGTCTTGGGCTTGCCTGCCTGAAGAGGCGCACGGGTGTTGCGGTGTGGCGAGGGTATTAATTTAGTTCTTATTCCTTCAAAAACAGACTGCACCACGCACAAGGACTCACTTTCAGCTTTGATCAACACAACACACCTGACACCAGATCAATGTCTATTTTAAAGCCGAATAAAAAACTCAACTCATAT
>JACMRF010000030.1 GCA_014376575.1 Undibacterium sp. | reverse complement strand
TGTTGAATCGGTTATAAAATTTAATAAAGATGCTTATAAAAATTTGAATGTTGATTTCAGAGTGATTGATATTACAAAAGATGATTTGCCACAAGCTGAGATAGTCTTTTTAAGGCAAGTGCTTCAGCACTTATCCAATGAGAAAATTATTGCTGCATTGCCTCAAATACTTTCTAAATATAAATACCTTATCCTCACTGAGCATTTGCCTTCATCCAATACATTTACCCCCAATCTTGATATTTTGACGGGACCTGAAACCAGAATCCAATCCAATAGTGGTCTTGTATTGACGAGTGCACCTTTTAATCTCAAAGTAATTGACGAGTCTTGTTTGTGTGAGGTGATCTACAGCGTTGGACGTATTAGAACAACTATGTATAGACTCAACTAATAAAGACTAAATGCTTCTCTTCGTTAAAACATGCGTAACAGTATTAATGGGCCATGTTGTATGCGAAGGTAGGGCTAGTCAATCGCTTCGGACTATTTTGATGGCCATGTTCATCAGTTGATGGTTTGAAAAATATTTCTCCTACACAAACTAGTCAATTGAACGCTTTTTTACTTCACCACTGTGACGACATGCAATGGGTGCGCCAACGCCACGGGGTTGATGTGCAGGTCATTGCCCATGAAGACCATTTGCCCGCCTTGTTGGGTGAAGACATTCCTCTTTTTTTCGCGCACGATAGCTACGACGTGGGTATCGATGACGCGATTAATTTTTTCAGTTTCAATTGGTACCGTGACGAGGACGGCAAGGAAATTTGTGAAACAGATCCGTTGTCAATTGCCGATGCTTTCTCTGCTGGCTTGTTCAACAACGTCGGTAGTATTTGTCGTGAATATTTTCCCCTCAAGTATTGGTGTGAGCGCTATGACTGCGTTTACGTTTCATGTAACGAGTCAGCAGCGTTTTTAAGTATTGCAAAAAAATTTGGGCAGCGCGTGCAGGTCTACGACCCAGGGCATCGACAGGCTTCACCGCTTGCGAGCTTCTTGGAGCGCGTACTGGGTGAGCCTCAGACCGATTGGCGGGCTAACTTTTTAAGAAACATACAGACCCCACTTCTGAGGTTGTTGCACGGTAAAACGCTTACTTTGAGCGACTGGACTCAAATCAGCTTCGCAACTACGAACGGCTGGCTGGCTGTTAATTCGCGCTGGCCTTGGCAGGGCGCTTATGCACGCGCCGTGCCTGGCAAATATTTATCGCAAGCCGAACAAAGCGTGCCTTTGGGCTTTGGCGCCCTGTTTGAGCTTCCTTGGCTGGCTGGGGTTTTACAGCGCATAGAGGTAAGTTGGGATGCCGACTTGTTGGCTCTGCTTTCTGAGGCCATGGTCGCCCGCTTCCAGCAGTACCGCCACTATTTTGTTTTGACGACTGCCAGCTACCTTGACATGCTGGACGCTTACAAGCCCGCAGAGCTGGTGGTTAGTTCAGAGATGTATGAGCCGCACTTGGTCGCCGCTCATATTGCGCATAGCAAAGGCATCAAAATTTCATGGCTGACTGACGGCTACATGACGGTAGACATTGAAAAGCGCATTGGTAAATCATCTGTTGGGCCGGTGATGTTTGACCGCGTTTATGCAGGCGGGTGCCAGCACCAACAACGCCTTGTTAAAAACAGTCAGGCCCTGCAAGAGATAGTGACCATCCAACCGCCACTACTGGACAACCATGTTGTCAACGCCAACATAGAAAAGACATTTGACGCCATTATCATGACGTGGATACCTAACTCGTATAACGTCCATGGCAGAAATGGTTCGCGTCCTAACACTTTGCTGGATGCTTTGGCGGTAACAACCCAGGCAGGGTTTAAAAAGATCGCCATAAAAATCAAACACCACACAGAGCATGCCTGGCTACTTCCCATGCTCGAAAAAGCGGGCTATCTCGGCAAAGTGACCTTGCTTGAGGGCCTATTTTCAGACCACATTGCAAAGACACATCGGGTAATAGGCGGCTTGAGTTCAGCAATCGGTGAGGCCGCTCACCACGACGTTCCTTACTATATTTACGAGCCCTTGGCTAACGGCTATAGCGCAAAACAAATTGCTTCGGCAGTCATCATCTCTGGCAAAGGCGTAGCGCGTACCCCTGCTGAATTGCGCGAGTTGTTAAATCGGCCAGAAGGGTCAATAACCAGTGACAAAACACTGTTGTTCGGCACCCAGTGCCCACACCCCGAATGGACGTGGGACCAAACCCGCGAGATGTACACCGATTGGGCGGCAAATTGGGCCGACAGTTCAGGCATCAAGAATGCATTGCAATGGCGAGGATTTCCGCTCTGGTGGGCAAGCAATTTGATTCAAAAAGACACTGCCGTAGATTTTGGTTGGTATCAAGAATTACATGATCGACTGCGTGGTAGATCAATCACCCGTTTCCGTCAGTTTAGCAACGCGGCAATATATTTCGGGGTATTCAAAAGTTTCGTTAAAGATGTTGGTAGTTGGTTTTTATTACGCTGGCTGCACGTCGATCAATTGCCCAGAAGCGGAAAGAATACTGTTTGGTTCCATAGTCTTGAGCAAAATCTGATTAAAGCGCCTGATGTCTTGTTTGACCGCATGTATGAGCGCGCTTTTCTTGACGACGAAAAATATGGTTTCGTGTCGTCATTTCTTGTTCGCTTGGCTTTGAAAAAAACCGACTTTTTCCATCCTTGGGCTTGGCGAAAAAGAGTAAGGGGCCTGGCAATCGGATTTCAGCGCAATGTCGAAGTTTTGGATGTCAACTATCGTCTTCGTGACATTGTCGCCATGCATTTCGGCTTGCTTAAAAACTATCATCAATTTATAAAATTTATCAAGCCTATGAGCATGAGAGGCATTTATGTCGGGCATGCTGAATTTTCGGATATCTTGATTCACGAAATTCAAAAGAGCTTCTTTTCAAGCATCCCATGGAGCTTGAGTCACATGGCCATGCTTGATGGCTGGCTTAATGCGCACCAAGGCGACAAAACCTTTATTACCTACGGTGAAACTCTGGCTCCTATGCGGTCAGCTTATTTCGCTACGCGTAGGCATTCGGCGAGGCATCGTTGGATATCGATACAACACGCAACCATTTACAAGAACAAAATGGGGTTTTATCACCGACACTTGGAATTCAATCATTCCAGTACTGAAGATAAGCGCCTTATCTCGCCCATGCCAGACTACTATTTAGTGCATGGGGAACAGTTTGCTGACATTCTTTCAAGTTTTTATCCAGTTGAAAAAATTCGAATCGTAGGCTGCCTTAAATACGATAGCCTTTACCGCATTTATGGGCATGGTCGTACGCTACCACCGCAGCGTAACGTTGACCGCATGTTGTTGCTGGCGCCGTCAGTTGGCGACGAAGAAATCATCTTGAAAATGTTTTCTGGTTTAAAGGCGCTGCCAGGTTGGCGGGTGATGCTGTCAAAGCACCCCACCGTCAGTCAGGAATGGATTGATGAGTTAATACGCCGCAATGGCATTGTTTTGGACATTGGGTTCGACCCTTCCAAATCAACCGTTCAGTTAATGGAAAGTGCAAGTCTGGTGGTGTGCAGTTACTCGGGCATAGCGCTGGAGTCGTTTTTTGTTGGCGTGCCCTCGGTGCGAGTGCTCAACCTGGAGCAGCCCCCCATGGTGGAGGACGAGCCTGGGGTAGCGTACATCACTACCCAGCAAGCACTGCTGACGGTTATTTCTGCCCTGAATGCGGACGCGCCAGTTTTGGGGCTGTCGCCAGAAATGACCCAGACGCTTGACCGATACTTCTATAAATTTGATGGTCGGGCCTCTGAGCGCTTCTGGACTGAGCTTGGGCAACTTCCCGCCCCTGTCATACCAACGTGTCTGCCAAAATAGTCAAGCAGCATGATCGGGTGCACCTTTGAATCAATTGGTCGAACAATAACTATTCATTAATTTCAAGACTATCTTGAGAGAATCTAAAAATGGCAAAAGCGCTGATCACCACCGTTCCGTTTGGCGATAAAAACCGGCTCCCGCTGGAACTGCTTGAAAACGCGGGCATCGAGTATTTGATCAACCCGCTCAACAAAAAGCTGACCGAAGACCAGCTGGCAGACATGGTGGGTGACTTTGACGTCATCATTGCCGGCACAGAG
>JACMRF010000029.1 GCA_014376575.1 Undibacterium sp. | reverse complement strand
TGCTGCGAATGAGGCGCCAATAGCGAGCTATTGGCAACGAAGAGCAGAAAAAATGACCGAAAATGCGCCGTCAGCATGCCAATAGCACCGCAGGTGCGCCTAATGGAAAATCTGGGTTAAACCAACTGGAGTATTCAATGAAATCTATCTCTTTAAGCAACACCCTGAAACAACTCGCTAGTGCGTCTATTGTTGCAGCCGCGGCATTAGCGGTAACACCTGCAATGGCATCTTGTGCCGGCAAAAATGGCTGCGCTGCAAAGGTATCTGCCTGCGCTGGAAAAAAAGGCTGCTGCGCCGCTAAAAAGGGGTGTTGTGGAGCTAAAAAAGCTTGCTGCGCCGGAAAAAAAGGATGTGGAGCTAAAAAGAAAGGCTGCTGCGCAGCTAAAAAAGGTTGCTGCGCCGCTAAAAAAGGCTGCTGCGCTGCAAAGAAGTAATTTAATAACGGCGTCCAGTGTCGATATGTCCTAACGCTTGCGTTACTGATCGACACTGGCTGCTTCTGTTGATGCAGTTCAATCTGGTATCTAGCTCTTTTTCAACCCTCTGGCGACACTATGCGATCAGCGCAACTTCCACTCATGTCAAATCAGGTGCTCGCTTGGGACAAGCTAGCTGACAAAGCGCGGCAACAATGCTGGCGAGATGCAGTCAAGCTCGTCGGTGCCATGCAAACCTTAGGCTTGCGTGGGGAGCAGGTTGTTCAACGTATCATCGGTGACAATGATTTTATCGAATGGGAACATTATCCAGATGCCGACGTGCGTGACAACAAGCATGCCTCACAATACTTCTATCATGCTCACCCGGGCTTGCAGCGCCCGTTCGAGGAACACGGACATTTCCATTTATTCGTTCATGCAAATGAGCTAGGTATGCGTCGGGCTGATCCGCGCTTTGCTCCTGCGCCAGCCCATCTACTTGCCATATCGATGAATGCTCAAGGCATGCCTAGCGGTTTTTTCATGGTGAACCGCTGGGTAACCAAGGGACCATGGCTGGACATTGCGCACTGCGAGAGCGGCTTACAGCATTTCCAAATCAAAGGCCGGCAAGGTAATAAGGCGATCAACATCTTCTTGCGCTCGTTAATCCGCCTTTATCACGCACCCATCATGGCGCTGCTAGAGCAACGCGACAGCATCATGCAAAAGCTTTGTGCAGAACGCGACCGCCGCAGCGTATTTGCCGATAAAAAAATTGAAGTCCTGTGTTACCAACCCATTCAGCTGATGGACGATATCGCCGCACTGGAAGAGTTAATACAAGATCGCTAGCAAGCATTCTGTCTTGTCTGTGTCAGTTTACTGTCGCAATACCGCTTCACTGCAGACACCTCAATCATTCAACTTTTGGAGTATCACTATGTTTTCTTCTTTAACTGGCCGCAACATCGTCATCAAATTATTAAGCACGATTGCTTTCGCAGTGGTGAGCACGAGCGTATTTGCCATTGCGCCCATATTCTCCACCGAAGAGGGCGCGATCCGAGGATACGATCCCGTGGCCTATTTCAAGCTCAATAAACCCGTCAAAGGCGATAAAAATTTGCATACCACCTGGCAAGAAGCTGAGTGGCATTTTAGCAGCCAGGCCAATCTGGATGCCTTCAAAGCTGATCCTGAAAAATATGCGCCACAATATGGCGGCTACTGTGCCTATGGCGTAGCGCAAGGTTATACGCCTGAGATTGATCCCTCGGCCTTTAAAGTGACGGGCGGCAAGTTGTATCTTAATCTTAGCCCGGTCGTTCTCAAAAAATGGAAAAAAGATATTCCCGGTTATGTGATGGAGGCGGATAAAAATTGGCCAGCACTGAAGGCCGGCACCTATGTGGAAAAGTGATTATTGCCCTTGCGAAAAAAATACAGAGCCATCACGCAGTATCCACGGGCACTGCAGGCCGATATGCCGCCAAGAGGCGCATGGATACTGCGGGATAGATTTTAAATTTTTACTTCTGGTTCAATGCCCACTCATCGCGTAGCAGTGCGTACATCGCCAGATCATGATGTTTGCCCCGGCTAAAAGTAGCGCCACGGGCAATGCCTTCTTTTTGGTATCCGCAATTAATCGCGACTTTTTCTGAAGCGATATTATCGACATGCATATGAATATCTAACCGGTTGATCAGCATGGTGCCAAACAGGTAATCGGTTAATAAACTGACCGCTTCGGTCATGATGCCTTTGCCACGCGCCTGATTGGCAAACATGCCATAACCGATCTCTCTGGCATTGAAATAAGGGACGGATTTGAAATGGAATACTCGTCCTAAAATCGCTTCTCTGTCGTCGACAATCAAGAAGGTTTCGCGATTTTCTTTGGAATACGATTCTTCTTCAAATCTTTTCTCTGCAACGCCTGGCAGCATGATCTCCAGAGATAAAAATTCACCCTGCGCTTGAGGGTGATTGATCAACGCAAGCAATTGCGGAATCTCACTTTTTTGGGCGTGCCGAAGCGTAAAACAACTTCCTTTCATCATTCTGGCTTTCTCCTATCGTATGTGGTGGGTGAAGGTAAGCATCAGCTTTCAAAGCAATTTCGACAAGGAAAGCATAAAATCCTAAGGTGATGTGAGAAATTTCTCGTATACTCCCGCATCTTTTGCACATTCGCGAAAAATCCAGGCAAACAGCATGATCTAAGGTCGCGACACTGATACAACGCGCTTTATCGATCACAGCACTTCATTGGCATTATTTTTACAGGAGTCATCATGACAACGCATCTTAAACAAAATTGGTCGGACAAATCGACTACCGCTCTCTCTGAAGAGGCGATCCATGCGCAATACACGCCGGCAGAAAACTTCAAGTTTTATACTAATGCCTACGAATCAGGCCAGCAGTTTGCCATTAAAGCCGGCCACGAATTCACTCTTTACGTGTTAAGCGGTGCCTGCAAGTCCAGCATTGAGGGAAAAGAATTACGTTTGAGTGCAGCCGAGTTTGTCGTCATGAACGCCGGTTCGTATGCGTTTGAAGCGCTCGGCACAGATGCCTTACACATCGTCAAAGTATTTACCCGCGCTTCATAGCATCAAACAACGGCGCGTTGAAAAAAGGATCAGCACGGCCATCGGGCTGATCCCGGCCATACCCTCAGTGCGGACATCCCATTTTTTGTCATTGCATTTGCATCGATGGTTGCGCGCTCTCGCAACCCACTGATTTCAAGACATTTTCCAGCTCGCTCTTTTCCTGATTCAGACTATTCATTGTGTTACCGCCACCGCCGGCACGCTGACTGTTGCGATTGCTCGCCAACTGGCTCTTGAGCATATCGCATTGAGCACGTTTGCGCGCGGCGGTATTGTCTGTGCTGTCTGCGCGTTTTTGGGCTTCGCCTGTCGCCGGTGTTTTTCGTTCAGCGTTGCGAGGTGATGCTGGCGCGTCCTCGTCTGGCATATATCCGCCCTGACGCGCCCTGGTTTTTTCTGCCATACAGGCATTTTCAATTGCAGCACGCACCTCGCTGGAATTGGCTCTGATGGCATAGACATCAGATATGAGTTTGCGCGCCTCGCCGGTTGTTGCCTCGGCCATTAATTTTTCTGCCGACGCACCGCCTTCACGTGACCAGATAATTTTTTTGGCGTCTTCACCGCGTCGGGTACAACTGGGATCGAGCGCGGGTTTGTCCGCATTGCCCGGAGCGCGATTCACGCCGATGATTTTGCCTTGCTGACCATTGTCACAGGGTCGGTCCTGAAACACGCTACCACAGCGATACATGGTTTGCGCTTGCACCGACGCTGACAGTGAGAGTGACAGTGAGAGAGCGATTGAAGTGCCGAAGAATGCTGCCAGAGTCAGATATTTCATCAAGATCATTTCTTTTTTTCCCGTTCAACGTCTCTACACAAAATGTCAACAACATCGCTTATTCCTTAATACCTTCCACGCTCAAATATAAGGTAATCTCATCGCTGACAAAGGGGACATAGCGCCCAATCTTATAATCACTGCGAAGAATTTTTGTCTGGCCGTTGGCACCGCAGGCCTGCTTGATATACAGAAGCATGAACCGACATGAAAAATGCGTGACGTCAATGGTGACGGGTCGCGTTATATCTTTGATCGTCAGATTACCCTCAATCTGGCTTAATTTTTCTTCATCAAAAACAAATTTAGTTGAATTGAAAATTATTTTCGGATATTGCTGCGTATCAAAAAAGCTGTCTGATCGCATGATGCTGTTGAAGGTATCTACACCGGTACTGACGGTGCTGGCATCGATTTCAATGTTGATGGTGCCCGTTTTGGCGGACAGATCCAACTCAATGAAACCGGCGCTTTTATCAAATCGCCCGCGTTGCAGCGATAAGCCCCAGTGCTTGTATTCAAAGCTGCTGAAAGTATGTTCCGGATCAATTTTGTAACGCTCGCCAGCGGCCGCCAGCGAGCCCAAAGGTAGTAAAAAAAATAAGCAAAAATAAGATCGTAACATCGCGCACTCCAGCAGCTACTATTTGCGTTATCCAGTCACGACCGTATCAATATGTGACGATCAACTGGCCAGTTTTATGGCTTTACAAACTTCAACGTCATCCTATCACTTTCGCCAATTGCCAGGTATTTGGCCTTGTCTTTGTCTTTGTTCGCCAACACAGGAGGGAGCGCCCAGACGCCGTTTTCATGATCAGCATCATCTTTGGGATTGGCATTGACTTCTGATTTAGCGACGAATGTGAACCCGGCTTTTTCAGCTAGTTTAATGACATAAGCTTCATGCATGTATCCTGTGCTGGCTTTTTCGTCCTGCGTTTTAGCCGCCGGCAAACGATGCTCTACGATACCGAAGACACCGCCTGGCTTGAGTGCGTCATAGGCGCTTTGAAACACATTCTTGACTACGGTATCTCCACCGCCTACCCAGTTGTGAATATTGCGGAAGGTAAGAACCATATCTGCGTAATTTTTTGCCGCATAATCAAGCTTGCCGGAAGGATCAAGGATAGTGACGACAACCTTATCGTAGAGCGCTGGCGTTGCATCGAGTTTTTGTTTGAATTTGGCATTGGCTCCAGCAATTAACTTACCTTCGTTGCGCAGATAGGGTGCGAGAATTTCGGTGTACCAGCCGCCGCCGGGAGAAAACTCCACAACGGTCATCTTTGGCGTAATGCCAAAAAAGCTCAGCGTTTCATACGGGTGGCGTGCACCATCACGCGCTACATTTGCAGGGGTACGTTGTGCTCCTGCAATGGCTGTTTTTAGCGCGTCATCAGCGATGGCTAAGTTACTTAATCCTGCAGCGAAGGCCATGGCGAGTACTATTTTTTTCATTCATTTCTCCTGTGTGGTTGCTGATTCAATTGACAATTGCTAGGTAATAATTCTTTTGCTACGTAAATTCGAGGATCTCTTTTTGGTGGCGATGATCAGACGTGTCTAGCATAAGAAAGTTCCGACTGCCCTCGCCAAGCATGATCAATTTTACATTTAAATACTGCTATTGATGCGTAACATAGATGTCGATCAGTTGATATCGAGAGGATTACCGTATGAATACAGTAAAATCACAGGTGATACTTCACGCCAAATTAACCCAGAATTTCCATGAGGATTGGCAATGATGACGGATGCACTTGTCGAGGCAGTTTTGCTGCGAATGAGGCGCCAATAGCGAGCTATTGTCCACGAAGAGCAGAAAAAATGACCGAAAATGCGCCGTCAGCATGCCAATAGCACCGCAGGTGCGCCTAATGGAAAATCTGGGGCTAACCACGATAGCCGCCCTATGAACGATCTTTCCTAATGCAAAAAATACGTGCCAGCCTGTCCCGATTATTCTCAAAACAACCCAGCGATAGCGACTCGGTACGTCTCAGGAAACTTGAACAGCTGCATCAAAAGCATCAAGGAAAACCCTTTGTATTTGACGAAGGCAATTTGCGCTTCATGTACTTTAATCAAAAATCCGTACAAAGCGCCATGAAGATCGATGCACCCGACCAGTTATTGTGCGGTTACACCAGCGCCATGATGGCTTTTTTACTGGCGAACCCAGCCCCGGAACACATTTTGATGATAGGTTTGGGCGGAGGCTCTCTGGCGAAATTTTGTTATCGGCACTTACCCGACAGCCGTATTACCGTCATAGAAATTGACGCCGACGTGATCGCCCTGCGCGACCAGTTCATGATTCCTGCCGATGACGACAGACTTAGCATCATTCATGCTGATGCCATGGTTTATCTGGAGCAAAACACCTTGCAAACCGACATCATTATGCTCGATGGCTTTGATCTAGAAGGCTTGGTGGAGAAACTCAACACCAAAAATTTCTATGACAATTGCTATGCAGCGCTTAAGCCGGAAGGCATCCTGGTAAGCAATATGTGGGGTAAACGTCCACTGTTGGTTTCTTTATTAACCACCCTACGTGGCAAATTTGGCCAGCGCGTGTGGTGGTGCAGATCGCTCGATAGCTACAACCTGATTGTGTTTTCATTCAAAGCTAAAGCGAACGTATTTACCGCTTCCATGTCAGACCGAGCGCAGGTACTGGATCAGCAACTCCCACTACAATTGGCGCAACTAAGTGAGCAAATGCATACATTGCAATTGCCAATACCAACGACGGCGATAGGCATCGATGATTACGAAGTCAAGGAAGTGATCAGACTGACCTCTGCCGTCGCCGAAATGATGATCACGGACGACACACTGCCGAGCAGCGATGTCGAGTGGAGTGCACTGCATCAGTGATAAACTTTGATGCCTCTGACTCAATAACAATGTCTGTTCCGATAAATTCAACGCCACTAATGGATGACCAACATCGCTATGACACTTAATCAAATTGCCGAGGCTTATGTAAAACTGGTGCTCGCTGTTGGCCAGCACGATAGTTCTTATGTGGATGCTTACTATGGCCCTGCGGAATGGCAGACTGAGATAGCCCCACAAGATCTGGCCGCCGTATTGCACCAGGCCGACGATTTGCTTCAACAGTTCAGCACATTGTCAGAACCTCCTTCAGATCAACGATTGCGGCAAGATTTTTTACGCCTACATGTGGTCGCCGTGCGCGCGTATGTCAGCCAGCTATCGGGAAAGCATTTGTCTTTTGATGCAGAATCTGTCGCGCTATATGATGCCCAATCGCCGCATTTGACAGAGGCAGATTTTGACCTGATTCTGGCAGAACTCGATCTGCTCTTGCCCGGCGTAGGTGATTTGAATTTAAGATTAAGTCACTACCATCGTGCCTTTGAAATTGAGCAGGATAAGCTTGATGCCGTGTTCACTGCTGCCATCAATGAATCACGTGCACGCACCAAAAAATATATCGATTTACCGGCAAATGAAGACTTCAGGATTGAGTATGTCAAAGACCAGGTCTGGAGCGCCTACAACTGGTACAAGGGCAATAGCTATAGCCTGATTCAGGTGAACACTGATTTCCCCATGTTCATCAGCCGCGCCATTGATCTGGCCAGTCATGAAGGTTACCCCGGCCACCATGTGTTCAACCTGCTCATGGAAAAACATCTGGTCAATGAAAACGGCTGGATGGAATATTGTATTTACCCACTGTATTCACCGATGTCTTTTCTCGCAGAAGGCAGCGCCAATTATGGCATCAGCGTTGCGTTTCCTGAAGTTGAGCGCCTTCGCTTTGAACAAGAAACTTTATTCCCGCTAGCCGGCATTGATCCGGCGCAAGCGCAATTATATTATCGTGTACAGGCGGTACTTCAAAAGCTTTCATATGCGGGAAATATGGTGGCCAAACGGTATTTGGATGGCGAAGTCGATCGCCCTGCTGCCATCAAATTATTAATGAAATATGCGCTCTCGGATGAAAAGAGATCAACGCAGCGTATCGGTTTTATCGAAAAAAATCGTTCTTACGTGATCAATTACAATCTTGGGCAAGATGTCGTTCAGGCGTATGTTGAGCGGCGCGCAGGCAAGGACGATGAACAGGCGCGCTGGCAAATATTTACTGATCTTTTATCTCATCCGAGAGCGGCGTCCATGATGATGGATGAATCTTGAATGATGTCTAGGCAAGGACCTGCATGATGGAGGCGAGTTCTTGCGTTGTTTCTCGCATCAGTTTCTCCGTTCTTTCTGCATCAAGTTGCAAGTTCTGTAACGGCGCTGGAATATGATCCCAGTCTAACAAGGCGATAGACTGGGCAACAAAATGCGCATCAAGAAAATTGGCCGCCGCCACCACATCGGTCAGACTTGCCTTGCCAGTGACGGCAATATCAAGCGCCTTGTGATCCATCACGGCGGCGCGGATATCATCCGACATTTCCCAACTATCCAAAATGGCTGCACCGATATCAGCATGCCACTGATCGACCAAATCCCATAAGGCTTCATCGGATACAAACAAATCCTGATAAAGGCAGGCACGGTTGAGGATATAAAATTTGCCCACGTCATGCAAGAGACCGGCGATCATCGCCTTATCGGGACTAAGTCTGGTGAGATTACGCGCCAGCACAAACGAGAGCGCAGCAACGCGCATGCTGCGGGTCCACAGACCCTCCATGCGCTCAGAAGTCTGGCCACTGGTCTGGTGATCCTTCAGCTGCTTCATCCCTACCGAAATAGCGACATTGCGTACCACGCCAAAGCCCAGTAATACAGTTGCGGAACGCAGTTCTTCTACCTTGCGGCCGGTGCGATTAAACATCGCTGAATTTGCCAGCTTAAGCACTTGCGCAGACAAGACTGGCTCGGCACTAATAATGCGGGCGATCTGTTCATTGGAAATATCCGGCGTATCCAGCGCACGTCGGATCTTCATGGTGGTTTTTAACGAGGTAGGAAATACCAGGTTTTTTGATGACAATTCAGCGGTCAATCCCTTGATGAATTCAAATTCTGAAGTTTTGGTGTTCATTGATGGCCTAGCTAAAAATGAAATTTATACAATAATAAACTTTTGTAAACTCTATCACATGTAGCCGGATGAAAAACTCAACATAGTCTGAATCAAACCGTCTATTGCAGGCATTAATTATTCTGGCATTTTTCCGACAAAAATGGCAAGCTAGCCACTACGTTAAGGTTTTCGCACCTATCACTACTTTTTCATAACGGCACACGTCAAATAGTCGTTTTCAGGAGATTCACTATGTACGATGAAGATGATTTTTTTGCCATCAGTAAATTTTTAAAACTTGGTGTCAAAATTGCGTTTAAAAATCCTATGGGGCAAAACCCTTCTTTTTCTACCAGCTTCCCTACCCCCAAGGGAACAACGGTGGCGATTGATGAAAAAAATTTATACGATGTCGAGCGTAAATTACGCAAACTTCTCGCCAGTGAGGTTCCAGTGAAAACAAAACTAACACCCTTCACCTATCTTGGCACCAACTTCGATGGCGTTTTATACTGCACAAAAGGTGTTAATGACTATATCGTACAAGAGACACGGGACCATTTTGGGATGGAATCGAAAAAAGTCATCCGCTCGGCAGAATACTTTATCCAATTACTGAGCTAAGTTTCAAGCAAAGTAAGTTCAGCACTTTTTACCTGTTTTTGGCACCTCATTGGCAAGTTTGTTAGGTATCGCATGCATCAAACATCCTCCTTATTTGACTCTCCTGCCGATCTGGAAAGCATCCCGCTGATCGACGGTAAGCTTGATTTCGCCGAACATTTTTATTCCCTCGCGCAGACCGATGCTCTATTTGCTCAATTATTGAACGACACCCCGTGGCGACAGGACAATATCCGTGTTTGGGGCAAAACGCATCTGCAACCCAGGCTTACCGCCTGGCATGGTGAGCCCGATACGGCGTACAGTTATTCGGGCATCCAACTCACGCCAAATGCCTGGACACCGATCTTACTCAAGATCAAAAACGACATTAGCGCGGCCACTGGTCATCCCTTCAATAGCGTACTACTCAATCTCTATCGCGATCAGCGCGACAGCATGGGCTGGCACAGCGATGACGAGCCAGAATTAGGCCAAAACCCGGTGATCGCCTCGCTCAGCCTGGGCGCAACGCGCACCTTCAAGCTCAAGCACAAAACCCGCGCCGAGCAAAAAATTCTTAATCTCGATTTGCAACATGGCAGCCTATTAATCATGGCCGACAGCACGCAACATCACTGGCTACACAGCATCAGCAAGCAAACCCGAACGATCGCGCCGCGCATCAACCTGACGTTCAGGCAGATTATTTCTAAAAAGTGAAAGCGCTTATTCCATCGGCCTTTCAAGCCAATATCGTGCCAGAAGGCGCATGGATATTGCGTATTGCATATTTAGTTTTTGAAACGGTAACATTCTCAGCTCGCCCTCCACCACACCGGCACCTTACATGCATCAATATCAAGCGCAAATACTCTGGAAACGCGGTGAACAAAAGTTTAGCGATAATCTGTACAGCCGCGCTCATGAGTGGCAATTTGATGGCGGTTTAACGGTGCCGGCCTCGTCTTCGCCCTTGTCGGTGCCTTTGCCGATGTCGGTCGCTGGCAATGTCGATCCGGAAGAGGCGCTGGTCGCCGCGGCATCAAGTTGCCACATGCTGTTCTTCTTGTGGCTGGCGGCCAAACAAGGTTTTATCGTTGACCGCTATACCGATAAGGCAGTTGGCATCATGGAGCAAGACGCGCGAGGCAAAATAGCGATCACCCGCATTACGCTGCGGCCAGACATCAGCTTCTCTGGCGATGTGCAACCAACGGCAGAACAACTGGCGGCCTTGCATCATCAGTCGCATGAAGACTGCTACATCGCCAATTCTCTGCGCGCAGAAATCACCATTGAGGCGGCATAATCCCATGTACATTCCCACCCATTTTGCCGAAGAGCGGCTAGACATTTTGCATCAGTTGATACAAGCCCATCCCTTAGGCACGCTGGTCACGCTGGAGCAAGATGGCATGAACGCCAATCACCTGCCGTTTGAGATCGCCGCGCCCAGTGCAGATGCACCGTTTGGCACGCTCAGGGCGCATATTGCGCGCAGCAATCCGCTCTGGAAAAACCTTGATAACACGAAAGAAGCGCTGGTCGTTTTTCAGGGCCCGCAAGCCTACATCACGCCGAGCTGGTATGAAGAAAAAAAACTCAGCGGCAAGGTCGTGCCCACTTTTAACTATGCCGTGGTCCATGCCCACGGCAACTTGCGCGTCGTCGATGATGCGCAGTGGCTGCTGAATCTTTTGCATCGACTTACTGATCAGCATGAAGGTAAGCGGGCCTCACCGTGGCAAGTGAGCGACGCGCCTGAGGATTATCTGCAAAAGATGCTGACGGCCATCATCGGTATAGAAATTCCTCTCACCAGATTAAGCGGCAAATGGAAAGTCAGTCAAAACAGGCCACAGCAGGACAGACTGAATATTGCAGCGGGTTTACGCGAAGACGGCGATCAGACTAAGGCCGCGATGGCGGCCCTGGTCGCGGCAAGCGCCAACGCGGCACAAAGTAAAGCTTAGCCTCAACCGCTGCCGTTGTCGTCAGCCACCGACTCGTTCCCGCCATTCGCCGAAAATCGCGGGACTTCAGAGAATACTTCCACTATCTTGAGCATGTCGCATAAATAAAGCCGCGCATCTCAATAATTGAAAGGAAAGACAATGTCACATTCTGGCTCTTCTCAGCACCGCATCAGAAAAAATCTCGTCACCGGCCTGATTCTGATCAGCATTGGCGGCATATTTTTGATGGATCGTTTTGAGATGCTTGATATCACTCAACTCTGGCACTACTGGCCGGTATTTATTGCGCTCTTTGGCATCAACAACATGATTGGTGCAGAAAAAAGTTCGCAGTTCATTCACGGATGTTTCCAGCTCATACTGGCCGGCTGGCTGTATGTCTCGATAGAACACCTATGGGGCTGGAGTTTCAGAACCAGCTGGCCACTGCTACTCATCGGGTATGGCATCAGTATCGTCTTGAGCGGTTTCATCAAGAACAAAAATTAACCCAGAATTTCCATGAGGATTGGCCATGATGACGGATGCATTTTTCGAGGCAGTTTTGCTGCGAATGAGGCGCCAATAGCGAGCTATTGGCAACGAAGAGCAGAAAAAATGACCGAAAATGCGCCGTCAGCATGCCAATAGCACCGCAGGTGCGCCTAATGGAAAATCTGGGTTTAACGTCAGCGCATCGGATCGCTGCCAGCTCGGCAGCCCTCCAGAACAGCGCGACAAGCAATGAAAAACAGCACTATATTTAAAGGACATATCATCATGAAAAACACCAGCCCACAACAACGCGTCTTGCTCGGCGCGATCATCTTCATCGTCGGGGTATTGTCCCTGATAGACAATCTCAATTTTTTCAACGTTCACAATCTGGTGCAATTCTGGCCGATGGCATTCATCGCCTTGGGGGCACTGAAAATAAGCCAGGCGAAAAACAATTCTGGCTATCTGATCGGTGGCTCGTTCGTTCTTGCGGGTATCGTGATGACCTTAAATCACCTAGGCATCATCTCTTTTCGCATGCGTGATTTTTGGCCCATATTTTTGATCATAGGCGGGCTCTTTGTCATCTTCAAAGACCGCATTGCCAACGCCGACAGTCCCTTAGCCAGCGATGGCTTGCCGACCTCGGGCAGCGATTCAAAAATCGATGTTGTTGCAGTAATGAGCGGCAACCAAGGCAAAAATTCTTCGCCTGATTTTCGTGGTGGTGAAATCACCGCCATCATGGGCGGGGTAGAACTCGATTTGCGCGGTGCATCGATACAGACGGAAGCGGTGATCAATGTGTTTGCCGTATGGGGCGGCATTGTCATTAAGGTACCCAATGACTGGACCATCATCAATAATGGCATCGCCATCATGGCCGGCATAGAGGATAAAAGCGTGCCAGGCATGGATTCGGCCAAGCGTCTGGTCATCACCGGCTATGCGATCATGGGCGGCGTGGAAATCAAGAACTGATCCACGACGGCCTCACCACTTCTATCGATAAAAATACGCCACGCTCATGACGCCCATCCTCTCCAATGTTCGCCTGCTGCTCTGTTCTATGCTGGTCTGGCTAGCGGTGGGTGGCGGGTTCGCCAAACTACTGTTCGTGAGCGATATGGCAGCTTGGCCGAACGCACTGTTCTTCGCTATCCCGGTTTCTCTGGTGTATGGTTTTGTGGTCTCTTCGGCTTACTATGTGTGTCGTTCATTGCCATTCAAGCGACGCCATTTTTTCATGGTCTGTACGGTGTTTGGCGCTACCGCTATCATTTCCGGATCATTGTGGCTGGGCGTTTGCCAGTTGTGGAATTATCTCGGTATATCCCTGGGTGAACCTTGGGCCGGCATCGTGCTGACGCAACGCTTGTCCATGCTGATACTGGGGGTGGGAAGTTTCCTATACCTGCTATCCATCCTGGCGCACGACGTGCTGATCGCTTTTGAAAATGTCCGTGCGGCCGACAGGCGCGAAGCCGCATCACAGGTGCTGGCACGTGACGCCGAGCTGCAAGTGTTGCGCACGCAAATTAATCCGCACTTCTTATTTAATAGTCTCAATTCCATCAGTGCCTTGACCACGATTGATCCCGCCGGTGCGCGCAGCATGACGATAGAATTGGCTAATTTTTTCCGCCGTACCTTGGCGCTCTCAGAAAAAACCCGCATTACGCTCAGCGAAGAAATCGCCCTATGCCACCATTTTTTGGCGATAGAAAAAATTCGCTTCGGTAAAAAACTACTCGTGGTGATGGAAATCGATGACCTAGCCATGGCTTGCCTGATCCCGCCTATGTTTCTGCAACCCTTGGTGGAGAACGCCATCAAACATGGCATCCGCGATCTGGTCGATGGCGGCACCATTGCCATCAAGG
>JACMRF010000028.1 GCA_014376575.1 Undibacterium sp. | reverse complement strand
TGGATGTGGCACTGAAGGCGGAGATAGATACAGAAAAACACAGCATGGTAGCGAGTACGCTACGGCGAAGAACGGTTTTGTTATTCATTGATTTTGTCTCAAAATAATTAAAAATATTGATCATATTATGCGGATAGCACAATGCCCTTTTACTTCGGTTTTTACTACAATTTTACGGTGTTTTTTTACTTAACTAACACTTGTACTGCAAGCCCGGAAGATTGCCCCGGCGCGCGGTAAATGCGTTGCGTCGCCTTTTGAAAATCGTCTGGATTCGCTTGCGGAATATCCATGAATTTTTGCGGATTCAGATCAATCAGCGGAAACCAGCTGCTTTGTATCTGCACCATGATGCGATGACCGCGTCGGAAGGTGTGATTAATATCGGGCATAGAAAAGCTCACGTTCTCGACCTTGCCTGGCACGAAAGGCTGAGGCGTTTCAAAACTATTTCTGAACTTGCCACGTAGAGGTTCACCACGCACCAATTGCTGAAAGCCGGACATATTTACCGTAGGCGGCGCTACGTCATTTCCCTTTTCATTTGCCTGAGATACATTAGGATAGTCGTTCGGGTAAACGTCGATCAATTTCACGACCCAATCTGCGTCGCTGCCTGTTGTCGAGACAAACAATTTCGGTGTCACGGGGCCAAGCAAAGTGACGTCTTCTTCCAAAATTGGCGTCTGATAGACCAGTACATCGGGGCGCGTCGAGGCAAAACGCTGATCCGACACCATATACTCTTGTGGCGCGCCCGTGGCGGTGTAGCTGATGAAGGGCACCGGCTTTTTGGGATCACTGACGTATTCATCAAATGACGGATTTGCATCCGCTGGCGATGCCGGTGGCGCGGCCCAATTGAGGCTGCCATTTTGGCCGAAGTACAAAGTACGCGCTTGCGCCTCGCGCGGTGGCCATGCGCTGTAATTGCGCCAGACATTGGTGCCGGTCTCAAACACCTGCGCTTCAGGCATTACCTTGGACGTGACAGATTTCAGATACTGCTCAAAAAAAGGAAAAACAATATTCTTGCGAAAATATTCGCCAGTCTTGGCATCGAAATTGACATGACCTAATTTCGCGCCATCAGAATGTGCCCAGCCGCCATGTGCCCATGGGCCCATCACTAAACCATTGAACGCCATAGCAGATCCAACGTGATTTTTCTTGATGCTCTGGTAGGTAGTGAGTGCCCCTTGCAAATCCTCTGCATCGTACCAACCACCTACCGTCAATACCGCCGCACGAATATTTTTGAGATGCGGCGCAATACTCATGGCCTTCCAGAAGTCATCGTAATTACTGTGTGCTATGGTGGGCATCAGATATTCAAGCTGCTTCGCAGTTAATGTCGCTGTGATATTTTTTAAGCTCGTGTGAGACAAAAAAAACTGGTAGCCGTCTTCAGTACCGTAATCAAATTCTTCCCATTTTTTTGGTAAGGTGGTGGGATTAGCTTCATGGGTAAAGTTGGCGTAAAAGGCAAAATTGGCAGCCAACATAAACGCGCCGCCATGATAAGAATCGTCGCCCATGTAAAGATCTGTGACCGGTGCCTGCGGCGATGCAGCCTTGATCGCCGGGTGCGAATCAATCACGCTGGCGGAGGTGTAGAAACCGGGATAAGAAATACCCCAGATACCGACTTTGCCATTATTGCCCGCTACGTTTTTGAGCAGCCACTCAACTGTGTCGTGCATGTCCCGACTTTCGACTCCTTCGCCGGCAATGCGCGATACCTTGAGATGTGGCGTCATTTCCTGCCACTTACCTTCGGACATGAATCGCCCGCGCACATCCTGGTTGACGAAGATGTAGCCGCTGTCCTCGAACTCTTTGGATGGTCCTAGCGACGCAGGAAAATAATCAACGCCATAGTGCGATTCGCCTTGGACATGCACACCCGAACCATAAGGCGTGCGGCTCATCAAAAACGGATACGTTTTGCTGGCATCTTTTGGGACGTAGACCACGGTAAATAATTTAACGCCGTCACGCATGGGTATACGATATTCAAATTTGGTATATCTACCCCGCAATGTGGATTTGGCCGCATCACTTGTTTCCTGCATGTCAGACGACATTGCCTTATTCGTTGTAGCGGCACTGACTGCGCCATTGAGCGATAAAAATAAAATTGTCGCAATAAAAAAACTTCTCAAAATCCCGTGCATAAGCTCTTTCAACATAAAAATTCACAGCGTTCAAGCATGTTTGATGTAAAACGCCAAAGCAAAAAGAGCATTGACAACGGTAAGCACAATTTAGTGCCCAACTATTTACGATATATTTCTGGGCGCGATTTATTGCGTTGTTCAAAAACCAATTTGGCATCATGAATGGCACGCGATGGATTGCGCATTTCCACATGTTCGTCATGCAAAGTAAAGAAGTTGGCCGCTTGGGCGCGCATCACGTATTTGATGGCGGCGTCATCCGTAAGATCGTACATTTCTGTGATTAAGGTTGTTACTTCATCCAGGTATTCTTCATACGTCATCTGTTTTTCAGGGGCAGTCATTTTTTTACTTTCTTTTTAAAATATAAATTTATAACAAATACAAAATACAGGCTTTGCAAGTTTAGTAACGGTGTGTAAATCGCTCAGCATACCTAGAATTTTGGCACTAGAATATTAATTGAAGTAATGGTCAATTTGGCCGTGCATCAAGCAATCTGTCAGATCAGCAATTAAGATCGTTTTTCTCCAGACCTAAAGAGGCGTGTGATGAAGTCAACCCAAGCCAACAATACGATAAAAACAATACTCGCAGCGATGATACTACTGGCGTGTGCAAGTGCCAGTAATACCTGGGCACATGGCCGCTACTATGGCCCTCGTGTCAGCATCGGCCTTGGCGTAGGGTTTGGATCTTACGCTTATCCTTTCCCGGTAAGCTACGCTCGTCGCTATTATCCCGCGCCTTACTACCCTTATCAAACTTCTTATTATCCAGAATTCATCATCGAAACCCTAGCGTCACCAACTCCGGCTACTGTTTACGTCAGAGAAGCCAACACAACCCAACATTTCCCGGTACAGCCTTCAACAAGCGTCAACGGCAGTGATTGGTATTATTGCCATAATCCCGATGGTTTTTACCCTTCGATTAAAACCTGTCCATCAGGTTGGCAAAAAGTTCCGGCGCAGGTTCCTGGTGATAAATAATAAAATACTGTTGATAAAAGAGTTAGTAAAAAAAGGGCACATAGTGTGCCCTTTTTTTACTTTTAAAATTAAACGATTTAACGTCCAATGACCTCTCGGATAGTGGCGGCTAACTCTTCGGCAACAAATTTTGCCACGTAGGCATCTGCGCCTACGCTCCTGACGTGATCCTCATTGGTGGTTCCGGATAGTGAAGAGTGGATGACGACTGGCAAGCCCTTAAATCTGTCGTCCTGTTTGATATTGCGTGTCAGCGTAAAACCATCCATCTCTGGCATTTCAAGATCGGTCAGCACCATCGCCACCTTATCAGACAGTGGCTTACCTTCTGTAACCGCTATTGCGGCAATAGCTTGCAATTTCTCCCACGCTTCTTTACCGGTCTTAGTCATGATGTAAGGCGCACCAATAGCGTCGAGGGCTTGACCAATCAGACCGCGGGCAACAGCGGAATCATCTGCAGCTAAAATGACCGAACCTGGCTTGATAACCAATTTGGCGCCTATTGTTTCGACATCAATATCCTTGGTATCTTTTGGTGCAATCGCACGCAAGATTTGTTCTACATCCAGCACTTGCGCAAGACGCGTATCGTCCTTATCGCCGTCTAAACGTGCAATGCTGGTGACCATGCCACCGGCGGCACTCGATTCGGCAGACAAGACCTGGCTCCACTCAAGGCGCACGATTTCCTCTACAGACTCAACCGCGAAACCTTGAGTTGAACGCGCAAATTCGGTGACCAACATGATGTTCAAACCAGTTTTTGGCTTGCATCCCACGACTGAACATAAATCAATCACGGGAATAATTTGTCCGCGCAAATTGACTACGCCCAAGTTATGCGGCAAGGCACCAGCAACCACAGTGATAACGGGCATGGCAACAATCTCGCGCACTTTAAAAACGTTGATACCAAATAATTCAGAACGCTCACTTGACGCATTTTCGCCTAAACGAAATAACAAAAGTTCAAACTTGTTAGAAGTGATTAAATTGGTGCGCTCATCAACTTCGTGCTGTACGGTACTCATGTCTATCATCCTTATAGTTTAGCCGTTCGATCATAGGGTAAGGGTAAGTGTCAGACTATCAGTACACTCACTTCTCACTATGCTACTTATTTATCGAGAAAAATTCAATTCCTCAGTGAAATATTTAATATTATTTGATGACCCGGTAACACGGCACGTAGGCTTTTCCTGGCAGTTTCATCCGATTTTGCGCTACAAACGAGGTCAACAACGCATCCATTGCCTCCATCATGGCAGTATCTCCAGAAATTTCAAAGTGTCCGTATTTTTCAATCGCACGAATCCCCTGATCTTTCACGTTACCCGCCACAACGCCTGAGAATGCTCGCCGTAGATTCGCCGCTAGCAAATGACTTTCCTGATTTTTATGCAACTCAAGATTGCGCATATTCTCGTGGGTAGGATCGAATGGTTTCTGAAACTCGCTGTCAATTTTTAGCAACCAGTTAAAATAATACGCATCACCTTTGGCTTTACGAAATTCACGTACTTTTTTAATTCCTTCCTGAATCTCCTGTGCTACTTTACCAGGATCATTAACAATGATTTGATACCGCTTTTGCGCCTCAGAACCTAATGTATCACCAATAAACTGGTCAATTTGCTTAAAATAATCCGAGGCACCTTCTGGACCGGTAAATATCAAGGGAAACGGCATCTCCGAGTTGTCAGGATGCAGCAAAATACCCAGCACATATAAGATTTCTTCGGCAGTTCCGGCACCGCCTGGAAAGACCACTATCGCATGTCCAACGCGAACAAATGCTTCCAGACGTTTTTCAATATCCGGCAAAATAACCAGATCGTTCACGATAGGATTTGGCGCCTCCGCAGCGATAATACCTGGCTCAGTGATACCGAGATAACGACCATGACGGATGCGCTGTTTTGCATGCCCGATGGTTGCCCCCTTCATTGGTCCTTTCATCGCGCCAGGGCCGCAACCGGTACAGATATCCATTGCGCGCAGACCGAGGTGATAACCAACCTGTTTGGTGTAGTCATATTCGCTCCCTGAGATAGAGTGACCACCCCAGCAGACCACCATGTTTGGACTCATCTGAGGTCGCAGTAAATTGGCGTTACGCAGAATATGAAATACGGCGTCAGTGACGCCCTCAGTTGAAGTTAATTCATATTTTGGATTTTCTTCAATCTCGCCATGTATAAATAAAATATCGCGCAGCACTGTGAATAAATGCTCCTGTATCCCCTTGATCATGATGCCATCGACGAAAGCCTCCGCCGGCGCCGATTTAAGATCGAGTTTGACACCCCGCTCACGCTGTACGATGCTAATCTCAAAATTCTTATATCGTTCTAGCAACTCTTTGCCATCATCGAGTCCACTGCCACAGTTCAGCACCGCAAGTGAACAGCTGCGAAATAATTGGTACAGACCGCTATGGCTTGTATCAAGTAGTTTACTCACTTCAGCCTTGGACAAGACCTCCAGGCGCCCTTCCGGCGAGATTTGCGTATCGATTACATCGTATTCCATTGTTATATGATTTCTCTCTGACATTTAGTCAAGATGTGTTTATGCAGTTGCAAATTTTCCTGCAAGCCCTTCAACGATGAGGGCTTGTGTTTTACTTGTGACTAGCCGCAACTCGTTATTTAGAATCGCGCCGCTGGGATCTGCCTTCAAGGTGCACAATAATAATTCTGGCCATGCATGCTCTTCGGCAAAAAAACCTGCCCATCCGTTTCGACCCGCGTGCTTGACCGAATATAAGGCAATATCGGCAATATCGACGACGTCTTGCCAAGTAATCGCTTTAGGGTGTGCGATGACAAACGGGAAACATGCAAAACCTACCGAGCAGGTTTGCGTGATAGCTAAGTCATCTTCGAGGGAAAACTCCTCTTCACACACCACTTGCCTTACTCTCTCAGCGAGTTCCTCTGCGCGATTTCTAGATGTGCCTCGCGCCACGATTAAAAATTCTTCACCGCCCCAACGAATCAAGTAATCCGAATCTCGGAACACCCGCTGCAAACGTTGCTTAATCTGTATCAAAATGGCATCTCCTGCCGCATGACCAAATTTATCATTGACTAATTTAAAGTGATCAAGATCAACTAGGAACATCAAAAAATCAGCTTCATTGAGAGGCTTATCGGCAGTGGCTGCGTGTTGATAATTGCGCGTTACCAGCGCGACATCCGATTCAATATTTTGCATCAAAAACCGACGATTTTTTAACCCCGTCAGAGGGTCCGTCAGACTCGCTTCTTTAATTTCCAGCAATGCCTCTTCCAGCTGTTTTTGCGCCTCATGCATTGCATTGTGCGCATGCGCGTTATCCAATGCGATGGCGCCATAAGTGCACAAACTACGAAATATCAGGCGTTCTCTCTCGCAGTTCCCGACAAAGCTGCTTGATTGAATTGCCATCACCCCTAAGGCCCGCTCTCTTACAATCAGCGGTCCATACAAGACCAACTGCGGCGGCGCAGAGTTTGCATCAGTGACGTGCTCATTGAAATCAGTGCCAGAGATTTCGAGTAACAGTTCTTGCCCTCGCTCAAGACACAAAGCTGCATTTTTTGTATCGGGATCTCCAACAACTCGACTATTTTGCATAACGGCGTCACTCTTTACGCAATACGAAACGTTCAACCCTGTTTGCTCGGCGTTGAGCAGCCAAATGCACATGTCCGTTGTATTAAGTAATGCGCCAAGGTGGCGTTGCAAAATTTCACACACGTTTTCAAAATTCAAATTCGCCGTAATTTCCTGGCCAATTTTTCCAAGGAGATCAAGCGTTTGCGATGTTTGCTGAGATTCTGCTGCTAGTTGCTGGTGATGAATCGCATCAGCCTTGGCGCGTTCGGTCTCATGTCGCACCTGCATCAAGGTGGCCCAATTTTCTGCTTGCTTGCTACGTTCACGCTGATCCGCAGCAATCGCTTGTTTCGCATAATAAAAAGCTTTTTGGCCGTCACCCGCTTGCGACCAAGCTTCGGCCAGAGAGAGCAATAATTGATAGGGCAACTGCCGTCCCCGCAAAGCCTGACCGACAAGCAAAGCTTCTTCCAAATAATGCAGGGTAGCGTTAGGTGCCAACATTCCGGCCGGCGTTGGCAGATCATGCTGCGTGTGAATTTCAGCCAATGCCTCTCTCAACTCCACCTGCAATGAATCCACTGACGATTCAACAATCAGCGCACTCGCTTCGTTGACCGCTTGCATGGCGGCAGTCTGATTGCCAGCCGCAGATAGAGCGCGGGCTTGGCTAATTAAATGTTCCGCCAGATTATGGCGCGATCCTGACACACGGTATAACTCAATTGCAGTTTCAAAATACGTCGCCGCTTCAGCTGGCATCGCGCGCGACAAAAGCGTATTTCCCAGCTCGGCATAGGCGATCGCCGCATGAACACCATTTTTACTACCTGTCAAACCCAGGACTGCTTCTTGCAACACTTGCTGACTTTTTTCAAGATGATTTAAATGACGCAAAAGCTCACCAAGGCGTATCAGACTAAACGCGATCATGGCAGGCCAGCTTGTCCTGCGAGCGCGCGTTACCGCCCAGTCATAGCATGACGCAGCGCCATCAAAATCACGTAGCTTCTGCAAACCGACACCTGAATTACATGCAGACATGATGGCCAGACGAATAAGTCCGGCTTGTTGTGCCAACTCACTTGCTTGGTGATACATCATCGCCGAGCGGGCAGAATCATGTCCGAATAATATCTCGCCCTGTGCTGCGGCAATCAATGCAGCTAACGCAGGATGTTCGTCATTGACTGCTTCTTTCAGTAGATCAGCGAGGCGATCGCGCGCTATTTCTGGTGCTGAAAAAGATTGAAGATAAATTGCCCAAGCTTGCGCTAGTAGATAACGTTCGGCATCGTCACATTCCTGAAAGTAGATAACAGCCGCTTCTGTCGCTTGAACGCAGCGCCGCATGTCGCCCTGTTCAAGAGCAAGGATTGCCTCAACCAGGCACGCATCTCCTTTTCCAACAAGGATATTTAACGCATCCCAATGAAGCTTAGCCTTGAGTAAATATTGCTCAGCGCGGTCAAAATCTCGGAGTAAAGCCAACACTTCTGCACGCACTAGCGCTAAACGTGCGTGCTCTTCACGTCCTGAGTTTTTGATCAGAGCGCCGTTAATCAGCAGAGACTCAACCTCATCGGCTAGTGTCAGCGCTGTATGACTATCGGTTTGGCGCAAATGCCAGGCAAGCGCCAGCAAAGCGTGTAGCCTTCTCGCCCCGGACAATGCAGGGAGTTCAGTTTGAAGACGAGTTATTTCATCATCGAGAGCATACAAACGCATGAAGGATCGTGGCAAAGGAAGATAAATAAGACGCTTATTATGCCCGTATATATGCTGCATTTTCAAATTTGTTCCTGAAGAAAAATATCTATCTTGAATATAATCTGAACGATTCCTTGTGGCGAGCTTGAATACACTGTATTATTTACCTCCTCAGACGCGGGGTGGAGCAGTCTGGCAGCTCGTCGGGCTCATAACCCGAAGGTCGTAGGTTCAAATCCTGCCCCCGCAACCAAATACGCTAAGCCGCTGATTTCTGCAAAGAGATACAGCGGCTTTATCGTTTTTATCATTCCATTAACAAGAATAAAATCTCAAAATCAAGCAGGCCTAACACGCACTATCCATGAGGGTTTCCAGCCTATCACCTCTGTAACCCGCATGGACATTGCGTGTTAAGCCAGGCATGTTTTAGCTTTACATCCAGATGTCTTGAAGCACTGGTGATTGCCAACAGCAACTGTTAGACTTTGTTTGTTCCGGTTACATAACGCTGATGCTGATGAGTTAATTATGCGAGCAAATTTCCAATGACGACTTCCCTTTTTTCTAGCCTCCCCCTCGCTCCTGCGTTGATTAGCAACCTCGATAGTCTTGGCTATACGCAGATGACGCCGATTCAGGAAGCAAGCATACCTATCATGCTCGAACAGCGCGACCTGATTGCGCAAGCCAAAACAGGCAGTGGCAAAACCGCTGCCTTTGGTATCGGCATTTTATCCAAGCTCAACCCTACTTATTTTGCGATCCAAGGGTTGGTGGTTTGCCCAACTCGCGAACTGGCCGATCAGGTTTCCAACGAATTGCGCCGCTTGGCGCGCTTTGCCGATAACATCAAGATCTTAACCTTGTGTGGTGGCACACCAATGCGACCGCAAATTGCGTCGCTGGAACACGGAGCACACATTGTTGTCGGCACGCCTGGTCGTCTGCTAGATCATATCGGGCGCGGCAGCATCAATCTCGCCACCGTACAGACGCTCGTGCTCGATGAAGCGGATCGCATGGTTGATATGGGCTTTTACGAAGACATCGTCGGCATCGTTGCCGCATGTTCGCCGCGTCGTCAGACCCTATTATTTTCGGCTACTTACCCAGACAATATTCGCAAGGCAAGCGAACACTTTTTAAAAGATCCGGCTGAAGTTAAGGTAGAAAGTCAACATGCTGGCAACCAGATTGAACAACTGTTTTATGCAGTTACCCCGGAAAACCGCAATGCCGCCGTCGCTCAATTATTAATGCATTATCAGCCAGTGTCGACCCTGGCATTTTGTAATACCAAGATCCATTGCCGTGAGCTGGCTGAAGAGTTACAGCAACAAGGCATCAGCGCCCTTGCTTTATATGGTGATCTGGAACAACGAGAGCGAGATGAAATATTGGTGTTGTTCGCCAACCAGAGTTGTTCCGTCCTGGTAGCGACTGACGTTGCCGCGCGTGGACTTGATATTCAAACCTTGGGCGCGGTCATCAATGTCGATGTGTCCAAGGATACTGAAGTCCATATTCATCGCATCGGTCGTACCGGCCGCGCTGGCGAAAAGGGTTTGGCACTCAGTTTGGCCGCACCCAATGAAAAAAAATGGGTCAAGCTTATCGAAGAATATCAACACAAGACGGTGCAATGGCATGAACTGTCTGAATTAACGCCTGATTCTGAAGCCCAACTGCAGGCGCCCATGATCACCATTTGCATCATGGGCGGGAAAAAAGACAAGCTGCGACCAGGCGACTTGTTGGGCGCATTAACTGGCGACGTTGGTTTGGGCAAGGAGCAAGTTGGCAAAATCAATGTTTTCGAGTTCATGACCTACGTGGCGATCGACCGGCATATAGCGCAAGACTCACTCGATAGACTGAGTCATTGCAATATTAAAGGGCGCCAATTCAGAATGCGTATCATCGACTAAGTACGCGCCATCAAAAACCAACTTAATGCTCTACAATAAGATACGTTTTTAGGTCGAAATTTGCTCCTTAATTCTGCCGTTAATAGCTATATCACTCTACTGAAAATAAACAATGATTCGAATTCTCATCGCCGACGACCACACCATTATGCGCGAAGGGCTCAAGCGCATCTTGGATGGCGTTGAGGATATCGAGGTAGTCGGTGAAGCGGTTGATGGGCACGACACGCTGGCGAAAGCCAGACTTGGCAATTTCGACGTCTTATTGATGGATTTATCGATGCCGGGTAGAAGTGGCGTCGATCTCATCCGACAAATCAAGGATGAGATGCCAAAACTACCCATCCTGATTTTAACTATGCACGAAGAAGAACAATATGCGGTCAGAGCCATACGCGCTGGAGCGCGAGGCTACTTGACCAAAGAAAGCGCCGGCACGCAACTGGTGACAGCATTACGCAAGGTGGCATCAGGCCGACCTTACATCAGTATTGAAGTAGCAGAACAACTGGCCATGTCTGCTATGCCTGCCGATAACGATTTACCTCACACTATATTATCTGACCGGGAATTTGAAGTATTTAGCCACCTGGTCAAAGGTAAATCTATTACAGAGATTGCTGAATTATTGCATTTAAGTGTAAAAACGGTCAGTACGCACAAGACACGTATCATGCTTAAAATGGAAAGAAACACCTTATCAGATCTGGTTCAATACGCCGTTGCCAACAAACTCCTTTAGGCTTACATTGACACCTCTTGATCGTCAGCGATCCAGAGAAAAACTGCCACCGTTCGGAAAACTCCTACCCTCACAGTACAAAATCTGACAAGTTAAATCAGCAATCGCTGATTTAAACTAACGTCATCTTTAACGATAATGACACATGCCATCAGTGTAGTGTTCATCAATTTATTATCGTCAATCATGAATTTGTTTATCGTCGAAGACTCAGTTCTCATACAAAACCGTTTGGTACAGTTTATTGAAGAACTGCCTGGCATGCGCATCATGGGCGTCAGTGGAGATATCACCGACGCCTATCGCAGCATTCTTGATATCAACCCTGATGCGATGATTCTTGACCTTCAGTTAGGGGACGGCAACGGCTTATCATTGCTGAAAGATATCAAAAAAAACAAGCCAAATATCAAGGTAATGATACTGACCAATCACGCTACCGATGACAATCGGCTACACGCTCTCCGTGCTGGTGCAGATAATTTTCTCGATAAATCTACCGATTTTCAACAAATTCCTCGCATTCTTCACGAATGGCAATGCGCCTCGTCAACAGCGAATTTGAACTAAAAATTTGAACTAATTTATATATTACCTAGAGGGGGATCACAATGTCTTCAATATCTACAACGATAGTTTCACCATCCATTTCCGCTGGAAATAAGCAAACAAATTCCCCAGTCTTATCCAATGAAGCAGGATGGCGCTGCCAGGGAAATCTATGGTCAAACCTGCGCGACATCTGCACTCTGCTCAAGGTTCCATCACCCAATTATTCTCATGATGACGAAGTTTTATTCCAGCATGTGCGTTTTAAAGCAGGTCAAAGAATTCACACTATCGGCCAGCACTTCGACTCACTTTTCATTGTTAATTCAGGTTTCCTTAAAACCGTGCTGGTTGATGAATATGGTAGCGAGCAAGTTCTCAGTTTTCCGATGAAAGGAGATCTACTAGGGATTGATGGCATTTACACAGAGCATCATGCATCTGAAGCGATAGCCTTATCTGACTGCGACATCATTATATTGCCGTACAAAACATTTTCTGCGTTAGGGCGCGTCTATGCAGAGCTCGAGCAGGCAATGTTTAACGTCATGAGCCGCGAACTAGTGCGAGAACAAACAATGATAGGTATGCTTAGTGCTTTAAGTGCAGAAGCCAAAGTAGCGAGATTCCTCACCAATCTGGGCGAGCGGTACAGCCAGCTTGGCTATTCCGGAAAAGTATTCAATTTACGTATGACACGTCACGAAATTGGTAGCTATCTTGGGCTAACACTTGAAACCGTCAGCCGTACTTTATCTGCATTTAATGAACTTGGCATGGTCACTGTGGATCAGCGTCAAATTGCCATTATTGATGCAACTGCGTTAAAAACTTTACGCAGACTTCCGCCCGCAAAATCACGCAAGAAAGTGACTGAACAAATGAGTGAAAAAGTTTCGGCGGGAGTTTCAGCGTTAATAAGTAAAAATCTGCTACCTCAATGGAATAAAGAAGTTGCGACTGCACTCAATTAATTTTATGATCATGCAGTAATTGTAGTTGAACATACGTTTTCGCTGACCAAATCACGGAGAAAAAAATGTCATATAAAACCGTACTCGTCCATGTGGATGAAACTAGTCGTTCCAACTTGCGCGTTAACATCGCAGCTAACATCGCGATGTTTGATAACGCACATCTTATTGGAACTGCGGTAACCGGCGTATCACGTTTTATTTACCAAGACGGAAATATCAGTGCCAGCGATCCCAACCTTACGATTCATCTTAACTTCCTGCGCGAACGCGCAGAAAAAGCGGTCGCAGGTTTCAATAACGCTGTTGTTGAACTTGGCGTCTCATCGTACGAAAGTACCATCGCCAATGACGAGGCAGGTGGTGGCATAGGCTTGCAAGCGCGTTATAGCGACATAGTAGTGCTTGGCCAAACGAATCCCGATGAACCGTCACCATCGGTATTGTCAGACTTTCCTGAGTACATCATCATGAATTCTGGCCGTCCGGCGTTGATCATTCCTTACGCAGGCGAGTTCAAGACAATTGCGCAGCGACCTTTAATTTCATGGGATGCGAGCCGTGAAGCGACGCGCGCCGTAACTGATGCGATACCGCTCTTAAAACGCGCAGATTTAGTTCAGGTAGTGATTTTCAACGTGAAAACATCTCCCGATGCGCATGGTGAACAACCAGGTGCTGACATCGCTCTATTTTTAGCTCGCCATGGCATCAAAGTAGAAGTATCTGTTCACAAGACATCAACCGATATCGGTAATGCCTTGCTGTCACTTTCACACGATCTTGATAGCGATATGATAGTCATGGGTGGCTATGGACATTCACGTCTACGCGAAATGATTATGGGTGGCGTGACCAGAACCATCTTGAAAAGCATGACGATTCCTGTTCTTATGTCGCATTAATTGCGCACTCTTCCTACTACTTGTTGAAGCACCCCAAAGTGGGTGCTTTTTTATTCCGATCGCTATTCACGTTTTTTTCTATGCACTTTTAGTCTCGGTTCTTAACTTAACAAGTTGATGGAACGTCAAAAAAATATCACGTTTATAATGCGCACAAATAAATACATTTTTACTCCCTCTATTTATGTCAAACATACCGGTTAAAGAACTTAAAAAAATACGTTGGATCGTTATGTTTTTTTTATCACTTTCCGGCGTTCTTTGGACGAACACAGCGTTACTTTCTCAGCTAAAAATCAGTGTCGCCCTGCCGCTGCATACTGCCCTTGAAACAGCAACCATCGTGATATTCGCATCGGTCTTCATTGTGTGCTGGAATGCATTTGACTCGGTGAGAAAAAAAAATAGTGTCATATTGGCCGTTGCTTTTTTATGCACTGCAATTTTTGGCTTTTTTCATGCCATTACATTTCAAGGTATGCCCGGTTTCCTAAGTGCGACTGACATGCACAAGTCGCTTAGTTTCTGGCTGTTGTCTCGCTATATTATTGGTACAACTTTACTCGGACTTGCATTGAAGTTTCAAGGTGCGCACATATCGACGAATAAAGCCCTAGGTATTCTTGTGGCCGGGCTAACTTTTACTACCATCACATCATTAGCGATTTTTCTCACTCCTGAAGTTATCCCACTCACCTATCTAGAAGGGCATGGGCAGACAGCATTTAAAATTAATAGTGAAATTATTCTCGTTGCCCTCAATGTTTTGACTGCCGTTTTGCTTTACCGACAAACCAACGACATCGACCCAGAACACACCGTTACACATCTACAAATTGAGCGAAGATACCTGTTTCTGGCAAGTTGCCTAATGGCAATGTCCGAAGTATATTTTTCTCTTTATTTAGACACAAAAGAAATATTTGTATTAATTGGCCATGTTTTCCAACTGTTAGCAGCATTGGCAATTTATCGAAGTATGGTGGCAATTAACATTCATGCCCCATACACAATATTGGCAAATGCCAGTACGCAGTTGCACATGGCCGCAGACGAATTATCGGTGCATAAAAACCGCCTGACAGGAATCATCGAGACAGCGATAGACGGCATTATTACCGTGGACGAAACTCAAAAAATTGTCCTGGTTAATCCAGCTGCAGCGAGCATTTTTGGGTACTCCGTAGAGTCGTTGCAAAATGCATCCCTAAACAAAGTTATACCGTCGCGACACAGACAGACACACGGTGCGCATATCAGTGAATTTGGCAAAACAGGCGCAACAAGACGTAAGATGGGTACCAATTACGATGATTTTTACGTCACAGGACTGAGGGCAGATGGGACAGAATTTCCCCTAGAAGCATCCATCTCAAGTTTAATTGAAAGTGGTCACCGTTATTACACAGTTATTTTCCGGGACATTACCGACCGTAAAATAGCAAAGGAAAAATTAAAGCTTTATCACACGCAACTCAGCCAACTTTCGATCGCGCTGCAAAGCATCAGAGAGGAAGAGCGCAAGCATATTGCGCGTGAATTACATGATGATTTAGGTCAACTCTTGGCAGCTTTACGCATGGATCTATCACTGCTTCAGAGAGACAGCCTCATTACCGAAAAAACGCAACACACCTTAAAAAGCATGGATCAATTAATTTTGACATCCATCACTACTCTGCGCCGTATAGCGACAGACTTAAGACCAAGAGCATTAGATGAGGGCGGCCTTTTCTTTGCGTTAAAGACCTTACAAAAGGATTTTTCTCACCGCCACCATATTGATTGTGAATTAATCGCTAATGAAGAACAACTTGTCCTCGACGATGCGCATAGCACTGCTATTTTTAGAATCGTTCAAGAATCGCTGACAAATGTAGCGCGTCACGCCGCTGCCAGTGAAGTACAAATTGAATTTAAACGAAATGCTTCCTCACTGAGTTTTAGTATTCGCGATAACGGTCGCGGAATAGAAGAGGAAGATATGAAAAAATCGCGCTCTTTTGGACTGGTCGGTATGCGAGAAAGAATAAAAGCAATGCACGGTGATTTTTCGATTACCAGCACATCGGGTGAAGGTACCAGTTTAGAAATTTGTTTGCCAGTACTACCTCTTTAACCCAGAATTTCCATTAGGATTGGCGATGCTGATGGATGCACTTTTCGAGGCAGTTTTGCTGCAAATGAGGCGCCAATAGCGAGCTATTGGCAACGAAGAGCAGAAAAAATGACCGAAAATGCGCCGTCAGCATGCCAATAGCACCGCAGGTGCGCCTAATGGAAATCTGGGTTTAATAGTTACCCAAGATCAATATCACTCAGGCACGTTCTAATATTTGGGTGTATTCTAATGGGTCAAAAGTAAAAGGAAATTGCCATGTCAATATCACTACTTAACATTGGGTCAAGCGGTCTACAATCTTATCAGCATGCCCTCGATAGTTCTTCACACAATATTGCCAATGCCAATACTGCCGGTTTTCAACCGCAGGAAGTCAATTTTCAAGAAGCCAGAGGTGGTGGTGTAGTTGTGAATATTAGTCAGAATGGATCAATCGCATCTGACTCATTGGCGAACAAAGCCACAAACGAAGCAAGCGGCACCGATCTCGCCACAGAACTGGTCAATTCAATACAATACAAAGCCGGATTTGATTTCTCTGCACAAATTGTTAAAACGGCAGATAAAGTCCTTGGCACATTGATTGATATTAGTGCCTGATGCCACTAGTCATTTCAATTTTGGCATAAAGTTTGGCGCTAATTGGGTGATGTCACACACAAAAAATCTGGCATATTTTCCATATCAAAATACCACAAACCAAATATTCCTATCAGAATCAAAATACATGCAGCAGCCTTTCCTAAGTATTGCGTGTAGCGTCCTTGGCTAGCGCGACGAATTAAGTGTTGCGCCAATAAGAGATGTGGCAATGCGGCCAGACCAAACAACAGCATTATTATGGCACCAGAAAGCGCGTCTCCCGTCAGCAAGGCAAATGGTGCAATGCCCCATAGTAGTCCACAAGGCAAACAACCCCAACTCATGCCCATCAAAAATGGATGACGTTTGCCGTACTCAATAGCCGGCATGAACGAATAAACCAGCTGCTGAATTGAAGAACTTATTTTCCTCACCAACGGTATAGACGGGAGCAATCCCAGCAAACGCACACCGAGTAATACAAGAGCCAGGTTCCCTGCGATAAAGAGAATTTTCTGTACAGGAAAATAAGGCTTAAATTGCAGACCAAGTGTACCTAAAGCACCGAATAACGCCCCAATTATCATATATGTCAACAAACGACCGCTTTGTAATACTATTTGATGGCGATATTTTTTGATATTAAAGCCATCCTCAAGCGGCGCTTCAGGCTGACTTTTAATCGCAATGAACTTGCTATTTTTCTGGGGAGTAGCGCGCGTTGGCGCCTGAGACAAAAGTGAAGAAATGCCACCACACATACCGACGCAGTGAACCCCTCCGATTAATCCAGCGGTAACTGCTGCAATTGCCAAGGGCAATGTGATCATTTTAAATATAACAAACGAATTAGATCAATTTTGAATATTGAGCAGAACTCTGTTTCGATAAGTATTGATCAAAAACCATGCCAACCGCACGCACAAACAAACGCCCCTTTGGTGCGATGCTCACACTTTTATCATTTAAATTAATCAAGCCTTCGTTTGCAAAAAGTTTAATTTGATTTAATTCATTGGCAAAATAGGTATTAAATTGAACGCCATATTGGTGACCAAGATGATCAAAATCAATTGGATTACTACACATCAAATCCATGATCACTTGTCTGCGCAAGAGATCATCCTGGCTTAAATGAAAACCTTTTTCAACCGGCAATAGTCCTTTATCAAGACACGCATAATATTCATCGAGAGTGCGAAGGTTTTGCACATAAGAGGGCCCAATTTTTCCAATCGCGGACAAACCAAGGGCGATCAAATCACAATCTGCCCTGGTTGTATAACCTTGAAAATTTCTGTGCACGCTTTTATCCAAGATCGCCTTCGCCAAACTGTCATCGGGCTTTGCAAAATGATCAAGACCGATATATACATATCCCTCATCGAGTAAGCGATGCAAGGACATCATGAAAATCTGTAATCGCTGCTCTGCCGTCGGCAAATCACTTTCCGCTATGCGCCGTTGCGATTTGAAACGCGTTGGCAAATGCGCATAATTATATAAAGCGATGCGATCTGGCGATAAAGCAATAACCTGGTCTAATGTCTTTGAAAAGCTCTCAAGATTTTGTTTAGGTAAACCGTAGATAAGGTCAAAATTGATCGACTGAAAACCTGCATCGCGGCTGTCGGCAATAGTACCTTCTACCATTTCAAAAGGCTGTATTCTGTGCACTGCCTTCTGAACCTCTGCATCAAAATCCTGCACTCCCAAACTGGTGCGATTGAAGCCTAATTCGGCCAGCAAGTGCAACGTTTCGGTGGTGACCGTACGCGGATCAATTTCAATTGAAATTTCTGCATCTTCAGTAAAATCAAAATGTACATGCAACATCGCCATGAGTTGACGTAATTCCAAATGGCTGAGGAAAGTCGGCGTACCGCCACCCAAATGCAGCTGAGAAAGCACCTCCCTATCATGCAGATGTGCAATGACGAGCTCCAGCTCTTTTTCTAAATACTCAAGATATTTTGCTGATCTGCCGTGATCCTTCGTAATCACTTTATTACAAGCACAGTAATAACAAAGAGATGCACAAAAAGGGATGTGAATATAAAGTGATAGCGGCGGTTTTGCCACTGACGCACTTCTTTGCTCAAGATATTGTACGTACGAATTTGCGTCAAATTCCGAATGAAATCGATCAGCAGTAGGGTAGGAAGTATAACGTGGGCCAAGTGAATCGAATCGACGAATCAACTCTTCTGAAATCTCTATTGCTGGGGTCGCTGCCATTATCTTACCTAACGGAAATATGTTTATCTATCGTATTTTTTGCACGAGTAATGCGGTGAGTCCGCTTGAGAGAATACCCAACATCCAAAAAATAAAAAAACCAATGGTGTAGGCACCCAAGACATGAACCTTAACGCGCTCATCGAGAATAATCAGCTCCATTGGATCAACCAGGCTGAAGAAAAGACCAGTCGCAACGCATGCCATCAGAAAAGCGGGCCACAATATGATCATTAACATCGGACGTAAAAATGGTTTGGTATTTATAGAGTTACGATGTTCCAAATCCTACCCCTCGGAATAAAATTCAATCAAGTAAACGAGGAAAACACCCTTATTTTGCAGCAAAAAGGCGCGCTTGCCTTTGCTCTGGGTCAAACCAATCACCGGTTAGCCGCCATTCTGTTGTTTCAACTTTGACGTGAAACAATTTGATTTTGGCTAACAAAAGGCTAGAAGATAAATCTCCTTCATATTCCCCAGGCCGCACTTGTTTCATCGGTAATCGCCTGATGACTTCCGTTACTGAAGTGGCTGCTCCATCAGAACTAGCCAGACTGAGTTGTACCGTGTCAGGCAAATCTTTGTTGGCAGCTAACGCCATCTTGAGCCGACCCGCGGCAAGATCTAAAGTAATTGCTGCAGAGAGCTGTAGTTCACGCGCTTTAGCATCGCGTAGCAGATCTTTATTGATCATGAGGCCTTGTTTATAGTAATCCTCGGCAACCACCTTATCAGACCCACGCCAAGCCAATACACCAGTAAAGATACTGGCGATTACAACAACCAAGGGGCCGCCAACGACAAGTAATAGCCATGGCTCTTTGTACCAGATATCACGCTTTGTTTTTTGTTGCAGCAGACTCGTATTCATGAATATTCCTATTTGGGGACGAGAAAAACAGCTTTTTCAGTCACTGATATTTGAGGCGAACTCAAATCCTTAATAACAAAACGTATCCGATTAGAGCCCGTTTCAGCAGCACCTGCGGGGATTCGAACTCGAACTGGAAAAGTAACGGCAGACGCCGATTTCACATCAACATTAATTTGATCCACAATAGCAGCACCGTTTATTCCTTTTACTGAAATTTGATAGGAATGCGCGACTTCTTGTGTGTTCATAATCTGCAGTCGATAGACGTTTTCCACCGCGCCGTTTTCGGTGATTTTTGGCATACTTCTGTCACGGATCACATCAACTTTCAAAGGAATGTGATACGCCAGCGAAAGTGCCGCTGCTAAAATAATCAAGCACAAAACTCCACCATAAATCAGTGTGCGTAGTCTGAAGACTCGCTGCCACATCGACTTGTTATCTAATTGATGGACAAGGGCATGTTCTGTCGTGTAGCGGATAAGGCCGGGCTCATAGCCCATTTTATCCATGACCTGATCGCAAGCATCAATACACGCACCACATGCGATGCACTCATATTGCAAACCATTTCGGATATCGATTCCGGTTGGGCAGACTTGTACACAGATATCACAATCCACGCATGAGCCTAAGCCCAATGCTTTGAAATCCACTTTTTTATTTCTCGAACCACGCGGATCTCCTCGCGCGGTGTCATAGGTAACGATCAACGTATCTTTGTCAAACATCGCACTTTGAAACCTGGCATACGGACACATGTATTTACACACTTGCTCTCGCATGAATCCAGCATTACCGTAAGTAGCAAAGCCGTAAAAAAGCAACCAGAAGACTTCCCATGGCCCGAGTGTGAAAGAGAAAACTTCTTCTGCGAGGATGTGGATCGGTGTGAAGTAGCCAACAAACGTAAAGCCTGTCCATAAGGCTAGAATAAGCCAGGCAGTGTGCTTAACAAATTTCAATGAAAATTTATGCAAAGACATAGGAGACGCGTCTAATTTAATGCGCGCGTTGCGCTCTCCCTCAACCTTTTTTTCTATCCACATGAAAATTTCGGTGTACACCGTTTGCGGGCATGCATACCCACAAAATAACCGACCAGCTATCGCGGTAAATAAAAACAGAGATAACGCAGAAATGACGAGCAGTATCGCTAAATAAATAAAATCTTGCGGCCAAAGAATCAAGCCAAATATGTAAAATTTGCGCGTAACGAGATCAAACAATACTGCTTGTCTGTCATTCCAATTGAGCCACACTGTGCCATAAAATAAAATTTGCGTGAAAAATACCAATACCCAACGCCAAGAAGTAAACCAGCCGTTTTGTGATCGAGGATAAATCTTTTTACGTTCCTCAAACAGCGCCACTTCTATTTCGTCAATTGGTACCGGGACGATTGGTATTATTTTCACTTAGTTTCCAAGAACATTTTTATAAAAACTTATTTTCCAGCTACATCACTTACGATATCACCATTTGCATTGGCAATCTGTTTCAGTGCACCAGCCTCCGCCTGCGTTACGCTTGCGATGTCCTTATTAGACAATCCCCACACATACGCTGTTAGTAAATGTACTTTTGCATCGGTCAACAAGGTTTTTTGTGATGGCATTTGATTATTACGGCCCTTGTTAATGGTTTCCATTACGTTGTCGACACCACCGCCATACAACCAAATTTTATCTGTTAAATTGGGAGCCCCTAACGCTTGAATTCCCTTACCCTCAGCGCCATGACACGCGGCGCAAGCGGCAAATTTAGCTTTGCCCAATGATGCTTTGATTGGGTCATGCGTTGAATTTGACAAACTCATCACATAATTTGCAACGTTTCTGACATCATCATCCGTTCCCACAGCAGCAGCCATTGACGGCATTTGTCCATGACGGCCTTCAAGTATCGTTGTCTTGATAGTTTCCGGATCACCACCATACAACCAATCATTGTCAGTCAGATTTGGGTACCCTTTTCCACCTTGCGCATCAGAGCCGTGACACTGTGCGCACGTATTGAGAAACAAACGTTGTCCAATCTCACGCGCTTGCTCATCCTTAGCAACGGTGGGAATATCCATGTTCAAGAATTTATTAAAAATTGGACCATATTGCGCCTCGCCATCTTTAATTTCTTTTTCATAGGCCCCCGCTTGGCTCCAGCCAAAACTACCTTGCATGCTGCCAAGCCCAGGGTACACAATAAGATAACCAACACCGTACACGATGGTTAGATAAAATAGCCACTTCCACCAACCTGGAAGAGGGTTATTTTGCTCCATTAAATTTCCATCCCAAACGTGTCCTGTTGTTTCCGCCGGCAAAGGTTTTCCATCCTCTCCAAGTTTGACTTTAACCTTAGATTGGGACCAAAGTAACAAGCCGCACGCTGCAATACTCAATAGCACTACGATCGCGATCGCAATACTCCATCCTTCGTTAAAAAAATCTGCCATAACTATTTTCCATTCTCGTTATCGATTGGCATGCGCCCTATTTTCTCAAAGCGCGCTTTATTTTTAGAACTAAACGCCCAATAAATAATGCCAATAAAAACCACCATACTTATCACTGTCACTATGCTGCTGAGTATCGTGAAATTCATGCTAACTCCCTAAAAAGCCAATATAAAAACCTTAGTTCTTGTTCTTGATTGCAGTTCCCAAAACCTGTAGATAAGCAACCAACGCATCTAGTTCAGTCTTATCAATCAATTCGGCCGGAGCCTCTTTAATTTGCTGCTCTGTATAAGGGACGCCCAAGGTTTTCATTGCACGCATTTTTGGTGCAATATCTTCTGGATTCAATTTCCCTTTTTCCAACCATGAATATGCCGGCATGTTCGACTCAGGGACAACGGATCTTGGATCGTTTAAATGATCCTTATGCCAGGAGTCGCTATACCGACCGCCAACACGCGCCAAATCTGGACCTGTGCGCTTGCTGCCCCACTGAAACGGGTGATCATAAACGGATTCACCCGCCACAGAATAATGGCCGTAGCGCTCAGTCTCACCACGTAAAGGACGGATCATTTGCGAATGACAGCCGTAGCACCCTTCACGCAGATAAACATCCCTTCCAGTGAGTTGCAATGCTGAGTAAGGTTTCATGCCGGCCACAGCTTCGGTCGTCGATTTTTGGAAAAACAAGGGAACAATTTCGACCAAACCGCCAACGCTAATGGTCAAAATAACCAACACCAGCAGCAAACCAACATTTCGTTCGATCAAATCATGTGTAAAATTTCGCATCAGTTTTCTCCTATTGATTTCTCTGATTTATGCGTATGCTGCCGCATGCTGCGATGCTACTGGCAGGGCTGGAATCGCATTATTAACAGGCTGTGCGGCCATCAAAGTTCTTGCGACGTTGTAAGCCATGACAAGCATGCCGCTAAAATACAATAGGCCTCCAGTTACGCGGATCACATAGTAAGGAAAGGTCGCTTTGACACTCTCAACAAAGGTGTAAGTTAAAGTGCCATCCTCGTTGACTGCGCGCCACATCAAACCTTGCATTACGCCAGCAATCCACATGGAAGCGATATATAAAACAACGCCTATCGTGGCAACCCAAAAATGGATCTCAATCAAACGTTTGCTATACATTTGCGTCTGACCAAACAAGCGCGGAATTAAATAATACAGACTACCGATAGAGATGAATCCAACCCAGCCCAAAGCGCCAGAATGAACGTGCCCGACAGTCCAGTCCGTGTAATGCGACAAGGCATTAACAGTCTTAATCGCCATCATCGGACCTTCAAATGTTGACATCCCATAAAAAGATAAGGAAACAATCAAGAAACGTAAGATAGGATCAGAGCGTAATTTGCTCCACGCGCCGGACAAAGTCATGATTCCGTTGACCATGCCGCCCCATGAAGGTGCCAGCAAAATCAATGAAAATACCATACCAATAGATTGCGCCCAATCAGGCAACGCGGTGTAGTGCAAATGATGGGGACCCGCCCACATATAGGTAAAAATCAAAGCCCAAAAGTGGACAATTGACAAACGGTATGAATAGACCGGGCGCTCAATTTGTTTAGGAATAAAGTAGTACATCATCCCCAGAAAGCCCGCAGTCAGAAAGAAACCAACGGCGTTGTGCCCATACCACCACTGCACCATGGCATCTTGCACGCCAGCGTAAGCAGAATAAGACTTCGTCAACGAAACAGGAATTGCTGCACTGTTGACGATATGAAGCACGGCAACTGCAACGATAAAAGCGCCGTAAAACCAGTTTGCGACGTAAATATGTTCGACTTTACGTTTCACTAAGGTTCCGAAAAATACAACCGCATAAGCAACCCAAACGACTGCAATTAAAATATCAATTGGCCACTCCAGCTCGGCATACTCTTTACCCTGCGTGTAGCCAAGCGGTAATGTGATGGCAGCCGCCACAATCACTAGCTGCCAACCCCAAAAAGTAAATCCCGCCAAAGCGTCTGAAAATAACCTGACGTTGGAGGTACGCTGAACAACGTAGTAAGACGTTCCCATCAAGGCACAACCACCAAACGCAAAAATAACTGCATTGGTATGTAAAGGGCGCAAGCGTCCGTAGCTAAGCCAAGGTATACCTCCCAAAAACTCCGGCCAGGCAAGTTGAGAAGCAATCACCACGCCAACTAGCATGCCGACTACGCCCCAAACCACTGCCATGACAGAAAACTGGCGCACAACACGATAGTTGTATGTATTTTCTTTGCTCAAGATCATGATCTCACTCGGTTAAATAATTAAGTTGAAGAATAGCAATCAGGCGCCTAAGCCACATTGATTCAAATCAAATACAACCAGTATGTATTCCCACTATTTTCAAAATTAACACAACATCAAAAAAATAGTTTTTTTGATAATCAACAGAAGATGCGGCTAAGCATGAGGGCACCCTACAGCGCCGTTGGGGTTTCGGGGCGGCAACTACCGGTTCAACTAGTTGAAATTATGAGCGCCGTGGCATGCAATGGCGTCAACGTGGGGCATTGTCAGTGCATTGTTTAGCGCTAATCGGCCGTATCGCCGCCAGTGACGGAAAATCGTCTAGCCATGCAAGCTCTTGCGTCCTTTATCGTCGGCTCGCCAGTTCGATTCACGCTTCGCTCCCAGGCTCAGTCGCCAATCCGCATACGCTTCACGTCGGCCGCTATAGTCTGCTTACAGGAGGATTTGCTCCACCATGAGTGCACCCATACTGGGCGCACATTAAAAAAGTCAGGTTGGCTGTGCCATTTTTTCGCGCCTCTTTATGTCGTATTTAGATATACTCCCCATAATTTAGAGAAAATTCATCTAAATGCGCACAACAGTAAAGCAAAATACAAATATACTAGGGGGTAGTATATTTATTCAACAGGGATTCTGGATGCGCTCAAACCGACAAAAAACTGCACCACAACATCCAACTCGCGGGTACGTGTGAAGGCGGGCAAACTTTGCCAAATACGTTTGCCGTAAGGCTTGGAAATTAGGCGGGGATCGCAAATCATCAGTACGCCTTTATCTGTCTCATCGCGTATCAAGCGCCCGGCACCCTGCTTCAAATTTATAATAGCTTCTGGTAGCTGATGATGAACAAAACCATTCAGACCTTTCTTTTCCATCGCCTCAATACGAGCGGCTAATACGGGGTCATCTGGTGGAGCAAATGGTAACTTATCAATAATAACAAGCGATAAAGCTTCTCCGCGTACATCAACACCCTCCCAAAAACTCTGGCTACCAATCAATACGCCATTACCTGAAGCACGAAATCGCTCCAGCAATTCAGTGCGGCCAGCATCTCCTTGTACAAATAGCGGAAAAGGCAATTCGCGTTGTCGAAACTCTTCACGCAAGCGCTCTGCACAATGCTTCACTGCCTTGATCGTGGTGCACAACAAAAACGTCCGCCCTCCTGCTGCCACAATCACGGGCAAGGCCGCATCAACGACAGCATCTGTGTATTCGCGTGAATTCGGCTGCGGCATGCCATTGGGCACATACAACAAGCCTTGTTCCGGATAATTGAAAGGGCTAGGCCAGGTTCGCGCAGGCTCATCCCACAAACCCATCTGCGACACATAATGGGTAAAGTCATTTTTAACCGCCATCGTCGCCGATGTAAAAATCCAAGTACGCGGCACACCTTCGCGTTGTTTATTAAAAATCGGCGCAATAGACAATGGCGTCTTGTGTAATTGCAGCGAAGTAGAATATGCCTCTACCCACAACACGCATTCTGGCTTGCCGGCATTCTCTTTTTTGCTGAGGTCTAGTTCTTTCCAATCGTGCAATTGGCTACTCAGATCGATGGCGCGCACACGGCATTGTTCCAACGTTTCGGCCCGCTCTGCCTGCTTTTCCAACACGACTATCATGGCATCCATCGTGTCTTTAAGTGTTTCCAACGCCGGGAAAAATGGGCTCGATCCGGCGATTTGCAGCAAAGACAATCGCACAGAATCCTGCGGAAAAGTCAGCCTTAAATCACGCGCAGCGCGCTCCACCGGAGCAACCAGCTTTGCCCATTCTGCGCCATCCCGCGCATGCGACAAGCCCTCGGCCAAAACATCACGACACAATTCCAAAATTTGAGAGGTAGATACCGTTTCGCCAAAAAACAGAGTGGCGGTATCAGGCAACTGATGTGCCTCATCGAAAATAACGGTATTTGCAGAAGGCAACAATTCAGCAATGCCAGTCTCTTTGAGCGCAAGATCAGCAAAAAACAAATGGTGATTTACTACCACCACATCGGCCTGCTGCGCTTCCTTGCGCGCCTTCATGACGAAGCAATCCTGATAGTACTGACATTCCGAACCCATGCAAGTATCTTTAGTGGATGTCACTAAATTCCAGACCAATGCGGTCTCTGGAACACGTGCCAATTCTGCCTTATCTCCGGTGCTAGTGGTCTTCATAAAGCGCGAGATATCACGGAGATAGCCAACATCTTCACGCGATGTCAATCGGCCATTTTGCAAGGTTCTTTCAAGATGAAAGTGACAAAGATAATTGGCGCGCCCTTTCAACAAAGCCACTGAAACGGGAGCTTTCAACACTTTTTTTATGGTTGGAATGTCGTGCAGAAACAATTGATCCTGCAAATTTTTGGTACCGGTCGAAATAATCACCTTACCACCCCAAAGTAGGGCCGGCGTCAAATAGGCGTAGGTTTTACCAGTACCTGTCCCGGCCTCTGCCAGCAGAGTTTTTTGACCATCAATCGCCGCAGCAATGGCTTTTGCCATTTCTGTCTGCGAGCTACGTGGTCTATATCCTTTGATAGAGACACTCAACGCCCCAGTCAATCCAAAAATACGTTCAACCTCGTCATCGTGAACGCCAGTAACGTTTGCTTCTTGTATGTTTTCAATCAAAATAGGTACGCAATTATGTGCAGCAAAATATAAAAGTGTTGGCGGCAAATTTATCGCCGGAAATTGGTAATTTAGGCAGGAACATCAGGCATCATTTGCATTTTCAACAAAGTAATATGATCTTTCAACTGCAATTTCCTCTTTTTCAGACGTCTTAGCTGTAACTCATCATGATTGACATCCGTCACCAAGGCGTCAATTACCGCGTCTAGGTCTCTGTGTTCGACTTCCAACTCGATAATGCGCTGGTGTATTTGTATTCGATGGCTCATAGTCGTCTGGTTAGAGGTAAAATGAAATTTATTTAAACAATAGAGTTAATGGGCATATCCCATTAGTTTAATCTACTGAGACGTATGAGCCAATATAAGATCGAAGCTGGTACAGCCCAACATATAGGCGATCGCAAAGAGCAACAAGATAGAGCTGCTCTTTTCGCGGCACCTCACGCCCCCGGATACATGATGGCTGTTGTTGCTGACGGCATGGGCGGAAAAAGTGGAGGTGCGATGGCAGCCGAACAGGTAATACGTACTGCAAAGATGTTGTTCGACGAATTTTATCCTGAAAACGATGTAAAAACATTACTCGAAACGATCGTCAACGAATCGCATACCGTCATTAAACTGGCGGGCGTCTCCGCTGAAAAAGAGCCACACAGCACTCTCGTTGCGCTAGTCATTACACCACAAAAAGAAGCAATATGGGCTTATGCAGGTGATTCACGGCTATACCGTTTTAGCGGACCTAATTTTATTGAGAAGACAAAAGACCATTCCTATGTTGAGAAATTGATTGATGAAGGCAAAATAACTACTGAAGAGGCGAAAACCCATACGATGTCGAATATTTTAGTGAATGTTCTTGGCTCGAGTAGCGCGATGCCATATATTACCTTCGGCTCACACAGTGGACTAAAAGCAACTGATTCGTTTCTCCTCTGTTCGGACGGCCTTTGGCATTATTTTTCTGATGGTGAAATATCTGCTGCGGTTGCCGCAAATAGCCCAAGACAAGCGTCAGAGTTACTCATTCGTAAAGCTCGGGAACGGGCCAACTCACATGGCGACAACTGCACTTTCGCGATCGTCAAATTGGTTACACCACAACCAGAACAAAAAAATTATGTTGTGGAAAAAATGCGGCGTGCTGTTTGATTTGAAATAATGAAGTTAAGCTGGCAAAAATAAAAGAGCGCATTTGACGCTATTTTATTTTTCATTTCTATTGCAACCGCAACTGCCAAGAACGGTTATGACGTTTTTAGCTTCGCCGCCATGAGTTCTTGATTTGCTTTTCGATCAACGTTGATTCTTTGCATTGCAGGCCGCTCTGCCATCATTTTTATATATTCCCGCACAGGCAAAGCCTCTAAAAAATCACGCCCAAAGATCGCCTTTGTTGACATGGAGATCAAGGGTAAATGAACAACAGCAGCGCAATCGGCCATACTAAATTCAGCCCCCATAACAAAGGGTGAGAAATGCACCATTCGGCTAAATGCGTTGACGTTTCTAAGCATTAGCTTTTCAACCTTAGCTTTAATGTCGTCGGATACTTTGCCACCGAAGAATGATTCCGCATAAAGCTCACGAGCAACCAACTCAAGGTGCAACTCAAGAAACGTAATGACCTCGCGGTTCTTTGCCGCACTATAAGCATCTGCAGGCAGTAACGGATGTTCCGGATATTGTTCTTCTAAATACTCCAGAATAACTTGCGACTCACATAAACTTCCATGCTCCGTTTCAATATAAGGAATTTTCCCTAAAGGCGAATGCGTTAATAGCTGAGAAGATCGATCTGCCCAAATTAGCACTTCCTCAAAAACGATACCCTTTTCAAGCAGAGCTAACTTCACTTTATTATGATAATTACTGATTGAAAAACCACAAAGTTTAATCATTGATTACTCGCAAGAAAAATTGTTTAATTATTTACTCTTTTGACTGGTTTTTTCTTGGAAAGTCAATTACTTCAAACTCTATTGCACCTAAATCCACATTATTTTTATTATTGACTGCCTCATCATGAGAAGCGAGAGCATTGTTGAGTTCTTTCCAGTCGCTCGATGGTCCCTCAATTGCTGCGATTCGTTCCAATTCATGGGCAATTGAAATTAACAATAAAATATCTCGATAAACAGGAAGATCAAAGCCGGTACGCTTGCCCTCGCGATCATCGACCAATAAACTTTCCAGGAAAGGAATAATTTCATTCCCGTTCCAAGTTCGGCAAATACGGGCAATCAAATGCGGGTAATTTTCCAGCTGTAGAACGCCGTCTTGTTGAGGTTCAACGTTGTACTCTGGTACGTTAGCATTGAAGAAAATGGCAAATCTGTCTCGCAGGCTATCGTATTTTATTTTATCTTTCACTAGCCGATAAAGATCCAATAGGTAAAGCCAAGGGACAGGCGAATCAGGGTGCGCCACGTTGGCCTGAGCATCCAAGATTTCTATCGCTCTCTGAGGGTCGTTCACCGACATCCAAAACTCGGCCTCCTGAGTTACATCAGAAATTTCTTCAACTTTGACAGAACTTCCGCGCGAAGGAAAAAAATTAAAAGTACTACTATTCGTCTCTTCTAAAGTAAGTGGATAAGCACTTGTCTGCATTTGGTGATATGTCTGATTTTTATTGACGGATAGTTCTTCATTTAACACATCAACTTCCGCACCCGATATGACGTTCGATACAGACGTCACGGTTTTACTTGAGGAATTTTCAAACACGTTAGTCACCGGTCCATAAGAAGCCTGCACACTATCTACCAATTCCTCAATGCTTTTACGATGCTCAACGTTTTTTTTCTCTTGTCCTTGATCCCACCAAGATAATTCAGTTCTTTTTTGCAGCCGCTTAATATGAACAAATAAAGTGGTAATAACTAAGAAACTTGCGACGATCAACCCGAGCAAACCAACTATCCAACCACGCGAATAACTAGTTTTACGGGTTTCATCGAGATTAGCTTTATCAATTCTATTTTGATTCTTCAGTAATGCGATCTCGTTTGCAATTTTTTGCTTTTCCACGCTGTCAAGAACGCGCTCTGATCCAACAGTCTGATCGGATTTTTCATCACGTAACATTGCCGCCATCTGCCTTTGTGCGGCACGAAGTTCCTCTGAATTTTCAGAGATTTGTTGCTCGATCGGCGGTGAAAGCGTATCGCTAATTTTTAGGCCACGTGGCTCAAAAATATTTTCATCCAAAAGTTTTAATACGTCTTTGGGAATTTTTTCACGTTTTGGCGGTTTTATTTTCTTTAAAACAGTCTCGCTTGCATGCTCCAACGTTTTTTTAACATTATTTTTACGCGCTGCTCTCGTATTAATATTTGTATTGCGAGAACGATTCAACGGAGCCTCGACTAAATTAGTCGAGGTATACGAAGACTCAATATCACGTTCCGCGATGATATTTTTTTTTGCATCAACAGATGCTATATTTTTTAAAATTACAGGAAGAAATTCTGGGGGGTCAAGAAGAACTAGAAAATCTCTATGTAATTGCGTTTCACAACTAATATCAATTGTTATTTTGATGGCTGGCTCGTTTAAACTCATGCCAGTCGAGATCAAAATGATTTTATTTTGAGCGGTTTGACCAAGCACTACAGTAGCTTGCGCAAGAAAGCTTCCTTCAGTAGTGGAAATTTTTGCTTTTACACACGATTGACTGATCTCATCTGAGCCAACACCAACCAGCACTACGCTGGCTTTCAAGGCTTGCCCAAGTCCTGAAAGCACACGCAACTCACCAACACCAAGAGCATATGACGGTGAAATGAGGCCGCATGCCATGAACATAGCAAACAAAAAATACAAGATCAACTGACGAATTTTAAAAAAAATAATAGCTACCTCTATACTCAATCAATCAGTCAATAACATGAACTAAATCGCATTTTGTAATATTACTTGCTTTATAAGAAAGACAAAAGGAAAAGCCCGAAAATCTGTCAATAACAGTGTTAAACAACAATAAACCCACCACGAATAAAAAAATAAACCCCATTTATTAATCTATTAAAATAGTGTGGTCAGCATATAGTCGTTTTAACGTTTGTTTTCGATAATTTTTTTTGCTATTCCACGAAGAATATTAACCTCCTCAGTCTCAAGTTGAGTCCGAGAAAATAAGCGCTTCAATCGTGGCATTAATTTTTTAGGACTCGATGGATCAAGGAAGTCTATCGCTACCAACGCTTTTTCCAGGTGCGCATACATTCCATCCACATCGTTCGATGATGCTGTTTTCCCTCGAAAGCCAATCTCTGGCAAACTGGTTTGCTCATCAATTTCACTGACCCTGCATTCATACGCAAGCAATTGCACAGCCTGGGCTAAATTGAGTGAAGAGTAATCTGGATTGGCAGGAATATTGATCAATGCATTGCAATTGACGACAATCTCGTTGGGTAAGCCAAATCGCTCATTGCCAAAGACCAAAGCAACGTCATCAATCGATAGTTGAGAGAAATGCGCTGCCAGTTGCCGGGGAGATAGAATCGGGGGCGAAAACTCCCTTAATCTAGCACTTACTGCAGCGACGTAATGGCAACCATCTACAGCTTCATCGATAGACCCCACAATCTTAGCTGCCTTAAGAATGTCTTGGGCGCCGCTAGCAAACGCGATGGCATCGTCATTGGTCAGTGCGTCTGCAAAGCGGGGATTCACCAGATACAATTCTGAAAATCCCATCGTTTTCATTGCTCTGGCGACGGAGCCAATATTGCCAGGATGGCTAGTTTCAACGAGTACGAATCGAAGTCTTTTAAAAAGAGATGTGTCAGTTTGAGGCAAGTTCATTTAAAATAGCGCAATTCCGTGTTAATGCCAGATGGCTTTTGCCGCTCCTTGACGCGACGCTCTTTAATTCATTTTTGTGCTTTATATCGATATTTACCTTCTTAAGCCATGGTGAGTATAGAGCTATTGCCATTTTAACGGAAACCATATGCACCCAATGCTCAATACGGCGATCAAAGCCGCTCGTCGTGGCGCCACGATCATCAATCGCGCTTCTTTCGATCTGGATCGTGTCCAAGTCACTGAAAAACAATATAACGACTTTGTTACTGAGGTTGATCGCGCCGCTGAGGCGGCTATCATTGAGGTGCTGACTCAAGCCTATCCGGATCATGCGATTCTGGCAGAAGAGTCTGGAGCTTCCGCCAACCTGCACGACGACAACGACAATGTCTGGATCATTGATCCTTTAGACGGTACCACCAACTTCATTCATGGTTTTCCGCAGTATTGCGTATCTATTGCGCTGCAGCAGCGCGGCATTATTACACAATCCGTCATTTACGATACCACCCGCAATGAAATGTTCACGGCAACCAAAGGTGCTGGCGCGTTCTTGAACGACAAACGTATTCGCGTCACACGCTGTGACAAATTAGCTGATGCGCTTATCGGCACAGGCTTCCCTGCTCGCGATTTATCCGGTTTAGACGAATACATGGAAATGTTCAAAATCATGACAACTAAATGCCAGGGTTTGAGACGGCCTGGTGCAGCTGCCCTGGATTTGGCCTATGTTGCTAGCGGCCGTTTAGACGGTTTCTTTGAAAAAGGCCTGGCACCTTGGGATATCGCCGCTGGTGCTTTGCTCATCACCGAGGCTGGTGGCATTATCGGCAACTTCTCTGGCGACTCTGATTATTTGCATGTTGGCGATGTACTGGCAGGTACGCCTAAGGTGTTTGGCCAAATGGTCAACGCGTTTCAAGCATTTGCCGGAAAGAAATAAAAAACTGTTTTTATAGATAATTTAAGCAGTTAAGCCTATCAACGTAGGTCGCCGCTTCAAAGTTAATCGACTTCCCTTTTTTACTCTTACATATCGGGCATCCTGTTCGACTGTTCGTTTTTTTAGAAATTTGTATGACCACATTTACTGAACTTGGCTTGTCCGAGTGCATTGTGCGCGCAGTGAGCGAGCACGGGTACACAATCCCTACACCTATTCAACAACAAGCAATACCAGCCGTGCTTAAAGGTGGAGATCTGCTCGCCGGCGCGCAAACTGGCACTGGAAAAACAGCTGGTTTCACTCTCCCCTTACTTGAGCGACTGTCCAAAGGTGCCAACGCGCCCAAAAACAAAACAGATCGGCGCCCTATTCGCGCCTTGGTCCTCACGCCCACACGTGAACTTGCAGCGCAGGTAGAAGAAAGCGTTCGAACTTATGGCAAGCATACCAATCTCAATTCTGGTGTTATTTTTGGCGGCGTTGGCATCAATCCGCAAATCAAGCTATTAAAGACCGGTGTTGATATTCTGGTTGCCACGCCAGGGCGTCTGCTAGATCACAAGCAGCAAGGAACTATTGATCTTAGTCATGTCGAAATCCTGGTACTCGATGAAGCGGATCGCATGCTAGACATGGGCTTTATCCATGACATAAAAAAAGTCTTGGCGATCTTGCCGCAAAAACGTCAAAACCTCTTGTTCTCGGCAACATTTTCCGATGATATCAAGGCATTGGCAGATCGTTTGCTGAATAATCCCGCGATGATAGAAGTAGCTCGGCGCAATTCGACCGTCGAAATTATCGCGCAAAAAGTACACCCGGTTGATCGCGACAAAAAGCAACAGCTACTTGCCCACTTGATCAAAACCTATAGCTGGAACCAGGTTCTGGTGTTTACCCGCACCAAACATGGCGCAAATAAACTGGTAGAGCAACTGATTGCGGGCGGCATCAACAGCATGGCAATTCACGGCAACAAGAGTCAATCGGCCCGAACCAAAGCGCTCTCAGAGTTTAAGGAAGGCAGTCTGACAGTCTTGGTGGCAACCGATATCGCAGCACGCGGCATCGACATTGACCAACTGCCACATGTAGTCAATTACGATCTACCTAACGTGCCGGAAGACTACGTCCACCGTATTGGGCGCACTGGCCGTGCTGGCGCAACGGGCGAAGCGGTTTCACTGGTTTGTGTCGACGAATTCAAGTTATTGGCTGATATTGAAAAACTGATCAAACACCAATTACCGCAAGAGATCATTGATGGGTTTATCCCAGATCCACATGCCAAAGCGCAGCCAATACAACTGCGTAGTTTTGGTGGCCAAGGCCAAGGACAAGGCCGAGGTAACAGCGGTGGCGGTGGTGGACGTTCCGGCCGTCCGTCACGCCCAGCGGCTAGCGGTTCGCGCGAAGGTGGTTCTGCACGCCCTTCTACCAAGCCACTCGTCAATCAAAGTACACCACGTCGATCGGGTGGACGCGGTAACGTATAAAAAGAAAATTCTTATTAAAAACGGGTGCAATTGCTTGACGATTGCACCCGTTTTTTATTTTTCTGGAAGCATCTCAACTGTTCATTCGTTAAAAAAAATCGACGATTTTTTAGCACTCTGCGTAAAAATAATTTAAGTAACATTATCAACAAATAGCACTTCTAAAAACATCCGAGTATCCGTATGCATGAAAATGTCCCCCTAAACAATATGGCGAATCAAGAAAAGGAAGAAGAACGCTACACCACTACCAAAATACTCGCACGACTTAGTCGAATTCTCAACTACTCAACTGACCTGATCTCGCTTCTGAAACAAAAAGGCCAGATTTCTCTGGCCTTTTTCAGAATGACATAAGGCAATTACTTGCCGGTCAAACCGCGTCTTTCCAGCAAGGGCTGGATGTTGGGTTCTTGTTCAGAGAAATCGCGATACAGTTGCATCGCATCTTTGCTGCCACCGCGTGACAATAGCTTGTCGCGGAAACGATCGCCATTGGCGCGGGTTAAGCCGCCGTTATTTTCTATCCACTTTACCGTGCCGGCATCAAGAACTTCCGACCAGATGTAGGCGTAGTAACCGGCTGCATAGCCGCCCATGATGTGACCAAAATAGGTGGTGCGGTAACGCGGTGGTACGGCGGCGTAATCCAGACCTACGTCTTTCAGTGCTTTTGCTTCATACGCCAACACACCATCGGCTTTAGGCAATTTGTCGGCTGATACCTGGTGCCAACGCTGATCCAGCATCGCTGCTCCTAAATACGATGTGGTAATGAAACCTTGATTGAATTTTTTTGCCGACAACACTTTATCCAGCAACTCTTTAGGCATAGGCTCACCCGTCTGCCAATGCACCGCATAATTAGACAAAATGGAAGGCCAGGTCGCCCACATCTCATTCACCTGCGATGGAAACTCGACGAAATCGCGAGGCACGTTGGTACCGCTAAAATACGGATATTTTACGCTTGAAAACATGCCGTGCAAGACATGGCCAAATTCATGGAAGGAGGTATTGACATCATCCCAGGTCATCAAAGCAGGCTTGCCTGCAGTTGGTTTGGCGATATTAAGATGAAATGCCACGACAGGTTTTGTCCCCATCAGATCAGACTGATCAACGTAAGAACTCATCCAGGCACCACCGCGTTTGGACGAGCGCGCATAAGGATCGACAATGACTAAAGCCAACTGCGAACCATCGACATTAAAAGCTTCATACACCTTGACGTCATCTTGATAGACTGGCAGATCGGTGCGACGCTTGAACGTGACGCCATACAATTGGGTAACTGCATAAAACACACCTTTTTCCAATACCGTATTTAATTCCAGGTAAGGCTTGAGCTGGTTTTCGTCAAAGTGGTACTGTGCTTTACGTACTTTCTCGGTGTAGTAAGACCAATCCCAAGCTTCCAAAGCAAAGCTCTTTTGGCCTTTGGCTTTTTGCTCGCTATCGATCATGGCTTGCAATACAGCGCCTTCTTTGCGCGCATTGGCCACAGCTGGCGGGGCAATCTGCGCTAGCATTTTGTTCACAGCTTCGGGATTTTTTGCGGTTTCTTCGGCCAAACTGAAGGCTGCATAATTCGGGTAACCCATGATCGCTGCGCGCTCAGCGCGGAGCTTGGTCACGCTGGACACAATGGCACGGTTATCCCATTGGTTGCCACGGCTGCCGCGCACGATGGATGTCTTGTGAAGTCGCTCGCGCAAAGCACGATTATCCAGTTGTGGCAACAGTGGTTGTATTGTGGTGTTGACGAGGGCGATACGGTATTTGCCTGGCTTGCCATTTTCTTTCGCGGCTGCGGCAAGCTTATCAATCTCATCATCGGACAAACCGGCCAGCTCAGCGCGATTTTCGATCAGCAAGGCCGAGTCATTTACTTCGGCCAGCACGTTCTGGCTAAATTTTGTCGTCAGCGTCGCCATTTGCGCATTGATGGCCTTGACACGCGTTTTTTGTGCTTCGGTTAAGTTGGCGCCGGCACGGACAAAGTCGACGTAGTAGCGCTCAACCAGACGCACCGCTTGTGCATCGAGTCCGAGTGTGCTGCGATTGTCGTATATTGATTTAATACGTGAAAACAGCTTGGCGTTGAGATACACGCTGTCGTTATGCGCAGCAAATTTTGCTGAATAGGCAGCTTGCAATTTATTGAGCGCATCGTTGGTATTGGCACCCACGAGATTAAAGAATACTACCTCTGCTCTACGCAGTAATTGGCCAGAGCGCTCCATGGCGATAATGGTATTGTCGAACGTGGCGGGCGCCGGATTGTTGGCGATGAGCGCTACTTCCTGAGTATTTTCAGCCATGCCACGATCAAACGCCGGCGCAAAATCACCATCCTTGATCTTATCGAAAGACGGGTACTGCAAAGGCAAGTCACTTTGCTGATAAAAGGGATTGGCAGGCTGGGCTGTTTCCGTGGTTGCGGAATAGGCAGGTACAGGAGCGAGGTAAAAGCTTGCCGTGGATAGTGCAAATGCGACAGATAAAGCAATCGGTGTTTTAAGCAACATGGTTAGCCTTTGTTAGGATAAATACTATTAAAACGAAGAGGTGAATCAAGCACCAGAGCAGAAGTATACTCGATGGCGAGGTTTAACTGCCCACCCCGCTTTAGCTGGCCGATGGCGGCAGACGGAAGATAAACAGCTATCTGTTCAATACATTTAACGGCCGCCAAAACAGCGACGAGTATTTAACACGATCGACACAATCGACGCAACCGCAAATAACAGACCGCCATTAACCTGAAGAGCCAGTGTAGCACTCGCATTTGCCATGGAAAGCCACGCGCGCAGTGCCACCAAAGAAAGACCGATTTCATAAGATCAAAAAACCGACACGCATATTCCATGCGCCTTACAAGACAATATCGTGCTGTAAGGCGCATGAATACTGCGCATTCAATCAGAGCTGGGGTCTCAGTTTAATTTTTATGCTGCTTTCTATTTTGCCCAGATTCAGGGACCGATAAAAGGAGCGTCGCGGCAAAAGAAAATATGAAAAAATAGCAAATCTCGGTGTGATCGAAAGAGATCTCTATCATGACGAAGAACTCTATTTTCTCATGATTTTTCTGCCCTCTTCTATATCGGGATATTGAAAACATCTATCATTCAATTCATATACTGCCAGTAACTGATCCCTATACACTGACTTATATGCAAACCATGTCTTCGGATTTTTCATGATTGATACCTACCACAATTATCCACGCGACTTACGCGGCTATGGCCGCAACCCACCCCATGCCAAGTGGCCGGGTGGCGCGCGAGTAGCGCTTCAGTTTGTTCTTAATTATGAAGAAGGGAGTGAAAATTGTGTACTGCATGGCGACGCCGCATCGGAGACTTTTCTCTCTGAGATAATCGGCGCGCAAGCCTTTGAGATGCGTCACATGAGCATGGAATCGCTGTATGAATATGGCTCGCGTGCGGGATTGTGGCGTTTATTGCGTCTGTTTGAAGATCGCCGATTGCCATTGACGGTGTTCGGTGTAGCGATGGCCTTAAAGCGCAATCCCGAAGCGGTTGCCGCTTTCCAGGAACTCGGTCATGAAATCGCCTGCCATGGCCTACGCTGGATTAGCTACCAGCACATGGACGAAGCCACCGAACGTGCGCACATGGCCGAAGCAGTGCAAATTATCAAAGACATGACAGGCACCGCACCCTCAGGCTGGTACACCGGGCGTGATTCGCCGAACACGCGCAAGCTGGTGCTTGAACATGGTGGATTTAGCTACGATGCAGATTATTACGGTGACGATCTGCCGTTCTGGCAAGAAGTATCGATCAGCGATGCCGCCGGTTTACCCGCCCTGAAACCGCAGCTGATTGTGCCCTACACGCTCGATACTAACGACATGCGCTTCGCCGCGATGCAGGGTTTTAACTCTGGAGAGCAATTTTTTACTTACCTCAAAGATGCTTTTGATGTGCTGTATGCAGAAGGAGATCCTGGCGGATTAAATCAACCTAAAATGCTCTCAATCGGTTTGCATTGTCGCCTGGTCGGACGACCTGGCCGCATCGCTGCGTTAGCGCGTTTTCTCGACTATGTGCAGTCGCACGATAAAGTATGGATTACACGGCGCATAGATATCGCCGAACACTGGCGCACCACACATCCATTCAAACATCAACATCTGGCAAACTGATGACGACTACCTTAACGCAACTCAATAATGCTACCGAGAGTGAATTTGTCCACGCCCTGCATGGCATTTATGAGCACTCACCCTGGATATCGCAACGAGCAGCAGGATTACGCCCGTTTTTAAGCATCGCAGCTTTAAAAATCACCCTGCAATGCACGGTCGCGCAAGCAAGTCAGGATGAGCAGTTAGGGCTCATTCGCGCCCACCCAGAGCTGGCAGGCAAAGCGGCGATCGCCGGCGAACTCACTAAAGAATCGACTGACGAACAGGCAAAGGCAGGGCTCAACAACTGCAGCGAAGAAGAATTTGCGACACTGCAAAAACTCAATGCAGATTACAACACCAAGTTCGGCTTTCCTTTCATTCTGGCCGTCAAGGGAGAAGACGGTAAAGGCTATACGCGCCTAGCGATCATCAGTCATTTTGCACGTCGTATCAAAAATCAGCGCGCGGATGAATTAGCCGAATGCCTGCGGCAGATCGGACGCGTTGCCGAGTTACGTCTGAATGACTTACTCGGTCACACGCTACAATTTGGCGATACCATCATGGCCTGGGCAGAGAATCTGACGGCCTTTAGTGATGATGAAAAAGGACTTACCTGCGCTTACATGACCGCGGCACATCAACGTAGCGCCAGACAAATCGCCAGCTGGATGCATGAAGCTGGCATGCAAGTTGACATTGACGCTGTTGGCAATGTCATTGGACGCTATCGGTCTGATGTGGCGGACGCAAAAACACTCATCACGGGATCGCATTACGACACCGTGCGCAATGGTGGCAAGTACGATGGTCGCGAAGGTATCTTGCTGCCGATTGCCATCGTTAAGCACCTTGACGAACGCGGTGAAAAACTACCCTTTCATCTCGATGTCATCGCGTTTGCAGAAGAAGAAGGTGTACGCTTCAAGAGCACCTTCCTCGGTAGCAATGCCATCGTCGGGGCATTTGATCTGGCACTACTAGACAAGAGCGATGATGACGGCGTGAGTATGCGAGAGGCATTGATTTCTGCCGGTCACGACATCTCTGCCATTCCCGCTATTGCACGCCATCCTGACGACATCCTTGGCTTCGTTGAGGTACATATAGAACAAGGCCCGGTCTTGTTGCACCATGATCTCCCGGTCGGCATCGTCACGTCTATCGCCGGTAGTTGCCGTTATCTGGTGGCATTGCAAGGTGTTGCCAGCCACGCTGGCACCACACCGATGACCATGCGTAAAGATGCAGCAACAGCGGCGGCAGAAATCATCCTCTATGTTGAACAACGTTGTGCTCAGGAACCGTCGCTGGTGGGTACGGTCGGCCAGTTACAGGTGCCAAACGGCTCCGTCAATGTCATCCCCGGCGCATGCCAATTCTCTCTCGATATTCGCGCCGCTGCCGATGCAACGCGCGATGCGGCCGTGGCAGATATCCTGCAAGCGATTAAAAGCATTTGCCAGAAACGCCATATTGAAGTCACATTGCAATGCACCGTTGCGGCACCAGCCGCCCCTTGCGCACCATGGTTGATGCAGCAACTCGCCGATGCAACGGCACGCGCCGGCATACCCGTATTTCACTTGCCTTCAGGCGCGGGCCATGACGCCATGGCGATGGCAAAAATGACTGACGTCGCCATGTTATTTACCCGCTGCGGCAATGGCGGCATTAGCCACAATCCGCTGGAAATCATGACTGCCGACGACGCAGAAATATCGGCGCAGAT